>JAAFHQ010000526.1 GCA_013298445.1 Chitinophagales bacterium
TTGTACCATTTGCCCGTCCATCAGCACCCAGGAGTTGTCATACCCAAACCAACGCCAGGTATTGGATGCGCCGATGGGATCCATGATGTATTCTTTAAGGACTTGGGGCAATGGCCGTCGCCAGATGTTGAGGGTAGCCAGTGCCAAAACGTTGACGCGTGAATCATTGTATTCATAAGCGGTGCCAGGTGCTGCTCTTTCAGGATTGAGCCAGGTTTTTGAATCTTGAGCGGGGCGATCGGCCCAGTCCGGCTTGCCCCAGAGGGTGCCTTGCCAGGAGCTGGTTTGCCGCAAGAGCTGATCCCAGGTGATTTTGCGGTTGTGCGGGGTATTGAACAAATCCAGGAGCTGGGGTTGACCAAACGCTTCAGCGCGGTCAAAACGTTTGCCGGGCTCCATCACCCAAATGGGGGCCATGTAGGGATAAACGGTGTCGTGTACACTTTTGATCATCCCCCGGTCTACGGCCAGGCCTACGGTGCTGGATACCATACTTTTGGTGACACTAAAGGTCATGTCTACCCGGGCAGGTTCTCCCCATTCAGCTACAATGTAACCTTTATAGATGATCAAACCCGTCGCAGGTCCACGTTCCTTGAGGGGGCCTGCTGCTTCACCAAATGGCTCGCGGCCAAAACTTTGGTAATGGGCCAGTTCCAAATCACGGGTGGTACTGGATTCTTGCTCCTGGGCGTATTGAATGGCTGCTTTGATTTTTGCGGGGTTTAATCCGAGGGCTTCAGGGCTCCGTTTTTCCCAGTTTTGGACACTAGGGAAGTAAATTTCGGGAGCCGGAGTAGGTGTAGGCGTAGGTTTTTTCTTTTGGGCAAAAAGAACAAGCGGTAAAAACAAAAGCAATAAAAGCCATTTTTTCATGTTGGAAATTTTTAGGGTAAACAGAATCTGTTGGCAGCACAGGGCAGGTTGCAGTTCAACTAGACAGCAACTTTGAGCAAGGCTTAAAGTTAATGGAATCCATCGAAAACTAAACGAAGATCATCGAACCCTCAACCAAAGCCTGCATGAGTTCTCAAACTCCATACACTCGGGTATCTTTGCTCCTCAATCTACCAAGAAACCGATTCCCATGAACTTCCCATCTTTTTTGTGTTTTTTAGTATGCTTCTTTTTATCACTTCTCGTACAGGCTCAAGATCAGTGCGAGTGCGCCGAAGAACTTCGCTTACGGCCCAGGATCATCCAATTTTTCAATGCCGGGAAAGTGGATTCTGCGGTATTGGAATTTGAAAAGATTCGCCGCGTAGGTACAGCAGCATGTCGCATTTCTTTCTGCAACTCGATGGCGCAGTACTACTTTAACAAAAATGAAACCCAGCGGGTGCCAAGTCTGATGCGGGAGGAAAAACGGCTTCTGGACTCCCTGCAATGTGCTCACAAAGCTTACGCCAGGTACTACAACACTTACGGCAACTACTTCCTTAACCAAAACCAATACCAAAAATCTGCTGATTATTTCCTGCAAGCATTACGACATGGGGAAATGGCAAAATATGTTTTCGCTCAACAACGAGCACTAACCAGCCTTTCCGTCATTTTTTCCCAAACCGAGCAGCATGAAAAAAGCCTGATGTACCAAAAACAGGCAGAAACTTTGGCCAGAAAGATCAACAATCAGGATGAACTGGGCATTGTATTGTCTCGCCAGGGAGCTACCTATAATAACCTCTATGAGCAAAATCACAACAAGAAGTACCTTGATTCGGCTTATTTGGCAGCTAAAGCAGGCCTGTTGCTGGGACGAAAATTGGGTAACGTTCACACCCAAATTGATGCCTACCTTGGATTGGCAACCCAGGCTTTGTACAGCCGACAGTTTGACCAGACCTTGCGATTGGCGGATAGGGTGCTACAACTGTTGCCCAAGGATTTGCACCATTTGTACCGTTACCAGGCTTTGCGTTTAAAAAGTCAAGCCTTGCAGAAACTGCGCCAAACTCAGCAGGCCGCATTGTATGCCGATTCCGCCCAGATGGAAGCCCTATTGTTCAATCCTCAAATGCAGATCAATGCCTTGAAACAAATTTATGAAATCCGGAAGAGTTTGGGGCACCACAAACAGGCTTTATTGGCTTATGAAAAAATGAGCACCATTAAAGACAGTTTATCCAACCTCGCACAATTCAATACCATTAATGAACTGGAACAACGGTACCAAGGCATCAAAAAAGAAAAGAGCATTCAGGAACTGACTCAGTCCAGAAAAATCGCTCTCTTGCACAACCAACTGCTTTTACTGGCCATAGCAGCAGCTTTATTGGTGATTTTGTCTCTGGTGTTTTTACTCCGCCAACGCACCATGCAGGCAAAACAAGTGACCCTGGAAAAAGAACAACGGCTCAATCGGGCCAGGATGAACCCTCATTTTTTCTTTAATGCTCTGGTAGCTTTACAGGTGTTGGCTATGCGCACCAATGATGGGCGGAGCATTGCCCTGTACCTTTCCAAATTCGCCTCGATCATGCGCCAAATTCTGGAGAGCACCTACCTGGAATATATAAGCTTGGCACAGGAAAAAGCTTTTTTGGAAAAATACCTTGAATTGCAACGTTTACGCTTTCCGGCCACTTTTGAGTACTCCATTTCAGTTTCAGAGGGATTGGACTCCGAACACATGATGTTGCCGCCAATGCTGATCCAGCCCATTGCCGAAAATGCCATTGAACATGGATTTCGGCAAAAAGATCGACAGAATGTACTGCAAATCCGTTTTATTGCTACCCCTGATCAGCAATTGATCCTTGAGGTAGAGGACAATGGACAAGGCCTGGATCAACAATTGGAGCAGAAAAAAAATCACCTTTCCCGCGCCAGTCAAATCATCCAGGATACCCTCTCCATTTTGCGCCAGCGACACCGTTGTAATGCCCATTTTACCCTTGCAAACAAACCTGAAGGGGGAGTCATTGCCCAGATTTTTTTACCCTTGATCGTCAAAGCCGGATGAAAGTACTAATCGTTGACAATGAACCCGCACTTCGGGAAATGTTGCACCTGATGTTGGAGGCTTTCTGCCCCGAAGTCAAAACCATTCTTTCTGCAAGTTCAATTGAAGAGGCCAAAGGAATGTTAAGGCAACATTTAATTGATTTGTTGTTTCTGGATGTGGAACTCAATGAAGGGACCGGTTTTGACTTGTTGCGTCAAATCGAAGTGCGCAATTTTCAGGTTATTTTTATCACGGCCCACAATCAGTACGCCATTGATGCCTTCCGCTACAGTGCCATCGATTATTTGCTCAAACCGATAGAACCTGAACTGTTGGTGCAAAGTGTCCAAAAAGCAGCGCATAATCTAAAAAACCAACAACTCAGCTCTCAGATTGATTTCCTTCTATCCAAGATTGGACAGCAAAACCAAGACCAATCCCGGCGTATCGCCCTAAAAGACGCTGAACGTATTTATTACCTGCGCTCTGGCGAGATCAATTTTTGCGAAGCTGCAGGTACCTACACCCGTTTTTTTCTGGAAGATGGCCGCTGCATCACCGTTTCAAAAAACCTCAAGGAGTTTGCACAAATCCTGGAGCCCTTGGGATTTATCCGCACACATAATTCTTACCTGGTCAATCGGGAAAAAGTGCTGCGGTTTGAACGAAATGCAGAAAGTTTGATCCTGGAAAACAATCAATCTGTTCCTTTGTCCCATCGCAAAAGGGAGGCAGTACTCCGACAGTTGGAGCAGTTGCATTGACGTCTATTTCCTTTCCAATTACACTTATTCACCCAGGGGCTACATTTATCTATATGTGGCTTAAGGTTTGTCAAAGCAGCCCAATTTTACGGCACGAAACTGCTAACAAACCTTTTATCATATGTCCCAATACTGGAAAACCCTGCTCTGTTGTTTCCTGGCTACAGCAGCATACCTCAATCTTTTTGCGCAAGAGTCCTGTGGATTCAACCCTACCGCAGAACAAATTGCCCATTTTGACCGCACTCGTCTACAACGGCAACAATTCAACCCATTGCGTTCGACCTCTTCGATTCACTGGATTCCCATTCAGTTTCATGAATGTATCGCCACCAGTGGAGTCAATGCAACCCCAAGGATCAGTTACGACTACATTACCCCTTGTTTGACCGACCTGAATGCATTGTTTGGCTCCTACGGCATTCAGTTTTATGAGTGCAGCGCCAAAACCACTTTTGCCAACAACACCTTATATGGCTTTGATTCAAGTGAAGAACCACAACTCAGCGCTCACGACGTACCCAATGTCATCAATGTGTATTTGTTTCAAGCCGTAACGATTAGTGGCAATCCGGTTTGTGGGTACAGCAGTTTGCCGCCCAGCGCCGACCGCATCATTCTGGCAAAAGGCTGTACCGATGATCCGGTGGTTTTTCTGCACGAAATGGGCCATTACCTCGGTTTGTACCACACTCATGGCAAAACCGGCGTGAGTGACGAATTGGTGAATGGCAGTAACTGTAGCACCGCCGGGGATGAAATTTGTGATACCCCCGCCGACCCCAACCTAGCCAGTGGTGGAATGATGTATGGTTGTAGTTACGTTGGTAATTTTCGCGATGCCAATGGTGATCTTTATCAGCCAGACCCCACCAACATCATGTCTTATGCCCATGTGCAGTGTAAAAACCGCTTTACGCCCCAACAGTTAAGTCGCATGGCCTATACTGCCCTCAATGATAGGGCTTACCTCAGCAACGGCTGCCCTCATCCCAACGATTGTACCAATCAAATTACGACCTTACCCCAACACTTTGATTTTGAAACAGGCCTGGAAAATTGGTCGAATACCTGGATTTATCCAGATATACAGGCAAATTTTATTCGCGGGACCGGTTCAACACCTACTCCAAATACTGGCCCG
>JAAFHQ010000539.1 GCA_013298445.1 Chitinophagales bacterium
CTGCAGATTATCCTGCCTTCAAGGAGCGTTTACAGCAGATCAATGCAGCGTGCAATACCGATGACAATTATATTTTTTATTTGTCTACACCTCCTAGTTTATACGAAGTCATTCCACGCAGTTTGGCGGAAGTGGGATTGAATGACGAAGGTGATGGCTGGAAACGCTTGATCATCGAAAAGCCCTTTGGCTACAACTTGGAAACGGCGCTCGATCTCAATGAAAAATTACTGCAATATTTCAAGGAATCTCAGCTCTACCGCATTGACCATTACCTGGGCAAAGAAACGGTGCAAAACTTGTTGATTACCCGTTTTGGCAACAGTATTTTTGAACCCATCTGGAACCGCAACTACATTCACCACATCGAGGTAACTGCGGCAGAAACGGTAGGGGTAGAAAAACGCGGCGGGTATTACGATGGCTCCGGGGCTATGCGCGATATGGTACAAAACCACTTGTTGCAATTGGTAGGATTGGTGGCAATGGAACCTCCTGTACAGGCTTCAGAGGCCAGTATCCGCAATGAACGGATGAAATTGTTCCAATCCCTGAGGCCTTTATCCGAAAGCGACATCCTGAAAAATGTCATTCGGGGTCAGTACACTGGCTCAAACATCAATGATGAAAAGGTGCCAGGCTACCGCGACGAAGAAGGCGTTGCTCCAGACTCCCGGACCGAGACCTATTTTGCCATGAAGTTTTTCATTGACAATTGGCGTTGGTCGGGGGTACCTTTTTACATCCGTACGGGCAAACGCCTGCCTACCCGGGTAACCGAAATTGTGATCCACTTCAAACCTACTCCCCATCACTTGTTCAACAAAGGCAATGGTTTGCCCAATACGGAGAACATTCTGGTCATTCGGATACAGCCCAACGAAGGGATTTTGCTCAAGTTTGCCATGAAAATCCCCGGGGCAGGTTTACAGGCGACCGATGTCAATATGGATTTTCATTACAGCGACCTCACCGATGCCTATATTCCAGAAGCCTACGAGCGTTTGTTGCTCGACTGTATCCAAGGCGATGCCACCCTTTATGCCCGTGGTGACGCAGTGGAAGCGGCCTGGGAATTTGTTGACCCGATTCTAAAAGCTTGGGAATCGAATCCTGACATCAAAATATACGGTTATCCTGCAGGCACCTGGGGCCCGGAACATGCCGATGACTTGATCGAAGGCGAAAACATTACCTGGCGTTATCCGTGTAGCAACCTAACGGAAGACTTGATTTACTGCGAACTGTAGCGGCTATTCAAAAATATTGCGGAATATTGTCCTGCTACAAACAGGCGTCATCCCGAATTTTTATTTCAAGGAGGTAGTTATAATCACGGAGTGATTCAATCTTGAATAGCCGCGGTCGTCCGCGGTAAAATGCCAGGCGGAATGTTCTACAACCGCGGCAGCGGTTGAACAAATCGGGGCGAAATTCAACCACTGCCGTGGTTGCAAAACCTCAACAAACGCCTAAATCCGCGGACGACCGCGGCTATTCAAGATTCAACCGCTACCGCGGTTGGGGCAAATTCGGGATGACTCCTACTTGTAGCAAAATTGATAGGCAAAAAATAAACCGCAAATGAAAATACACCTAAAAGCCTGCTCGCGCATTCTACCTGGTTTAGCTGTTTCATCTCAAGATTTGGAAATACGAAGTGGCCTTGCTCAAGGCTGGGCTGAAAAAAATACCGGAGTGCAATCCCGCCATTGGGCCAATCCTGCGGACAACATTACCTCGATAGCGGCAGCAGCACTCCAGCAGGCACTGGATGAAGCGGAAATGACTTGTGCGGAGCTGGATTTATTGCTTTTTGCCGGTGCTTCTTTTGATCATCCTATCCCTCACAATGCCTGTCTGATCAAACAAGTACTGGATCAGAATGGCGCTGATTTTCCCTGTTTTGATGTAGATGCCACGTGTTTGAGCTTTTTGCACGCCTTGGACATTGCCCATCTTTACCTGCAACACCGGGGTTTAAAGCGGGTGGCAATTGTTTCCGCCGAAATACCCTCCAGGGCGCTCAATCCGGCTGATGCAAAAACTTATACCTTGTTTGGAGATGCGGCAGTAGCGGTTATTCTGGAAGCCAATGAGGAACTAGGTTACCTTCCAGCTCCAGCTTATTTCATCAATCAATCGGCGGGGGCTCAATTGGCCATTGTTCCAACCGGAGGCAGCAAACGGCGGGGATCGGAACCCGATACCGATCCCAATTCTTTCTTTTTTCAAATGAATGGCCGCCAACTGATCACAATGACCCTGCGTTACCTGGATGGTTTTTTGGTCAACCTGGAGCAACAAACGGCACAAGCCCTGCAGCACTATGATTACATTGTGCCACATCAAGCCAGTAAATTTGGCAACGAATATTTTATGCAGCGCTATGGCTTGACCGAGGATCAAGTGGTGAACACCTTAAATGGATATGGCAACTGTGTTTCTGCATCCATTCCACTGGGTTTGTATGAGTTGTATGCACAAAATAAATTACAAAAGGGCAAGGATGTACTGCTCATTGGCACCGCAGCGGGGCTGTCGATTGGAGCTTTGCGATTAAAGTTTTAATTTTCACCAACCTTTTGCTCCCTTTATACCCGTCTAGTAAGAAAAAAATCCGACATGAAAAAATTGAGGAAATCCTGGGTTGCCCGGACTGTGCTGATCAAGGTGGCTTTTATCTGGAAATCCAGATTGGCAAAAGTGCTCCGCGGGTTTGGCGCATCGACACGGATGACAGCCGGATTCCTGCGTATTTGAGTGCGTATACCGCGAAGGTGCGCAAGACTGTGGAGGAGTTGCAGAAATAAAATAAGGGCATTCCCTGAGGTGATTCCTTGGGTGCCTTAGGTTTCTTAGGTGGTGAAAGAATCTTTTTTTTACCACCTAAGACACCCAAGGAATCACCTCAGGAAGGATGCGTTTAATTTTTCACTCCGCGATCAGATTTTTACCACCTTTTGCGCCACCATTTCCTTCCCTCCCCAGCGCAAACGCAAGATGTACATCCCTTGTGGCCAACTACTGGCCTCAATTTCCAGCAAACCGGGAAAATTAGCCGGGATATTGACTTGCTGACTGTACATGCGCTGCCCTTGCAGGTTGAACACTTCCAGCGTTGCATTTTCGATGGCCTGGGTGCTGCGAATGGGCACCAGCAATTGTTCGTGGAAAGGATTGGGATGGGCCAACAGTTGCGGACTGTTCTGCGCTTCCGCATAACAAGATGCCGAAAGCAAACGTAAACTTTTATCAGCCCGCAAATACCCGCCAGTCACTACTTTGCCACGCAAATCAGCGATGGGTTCTACCCCATCCAAAATCAGTCGCCGGGCCAGCAGGGCGGCTTCTCCTGGAGATTGGCGTACCAAATCAGCCAATTGGACGCAGGGCGAGGAATACAATAAGGCGATGGCTCCAGCTACCTGGGGGGCGGCGAATGAGGTGCCCGAAAACGCCCGAAAATCTTCACGTAGTCGAGTACTTAAGATATCTTGGGCCGGAGCGGCCAGATCTACAGTATTGGGGCCATACCCTTGCCGAAGTTTTCCTCGGCCATCAATATTGGTTACTACCATTAAATAATCGCTGGGGCAACCCGAAGGCATGTCTCCAGATTCTTCTGTGTTTTCTAATTCTTTCCCCGCCGCATTAATCGTTAAAATACCCTGGTTCCCCAAGCTATCAAAAAAAGGACACCAGATTGGATAGTCTGCTGAGCGCAATCTTGGAATGCCCCAAGAAGCATTAATGGCTACAACATAAGCACCCTTTTTACCTCCTGTTTCGTTGTACAACTTGCGTTGGGTATAAATGTAATTGAAACCTCGAAGTACGATTTCTTCGCTGGTGCTACCAAGTCCCCATCCGATGGTCATTAATTTTACATTCCAATTCACCCCACTAATTCCAATCTTATTGTCTCCCTTAGCGCCAATGATCCCGGCAATGCCTGTACCATGTCCACTGCCATTCAAATCATCACTAACATCATCATTAAAACGCCAAATATTCCAACCCCGATAATCATCGATATACCCATTGCCGTCATCATCGATTCTATTGTTGGGAATCTCCTGAGTATTTCTCCATAGGTTTGGGCGTAAGTCCTCGTGGTTGGTATCAGTACCTGTATCAATTATTGCCACAACGATACTATCCCCTCGGGCAGTTACCCCGCCAGTAGTGCTGTCCCAAGCTTGTTGCAAGCCAATATCCAAACCTCTATTTCCTCCATTTTGCCCCTGATTGTACCACTGCCATTGCTGAGGGAAGAGTGGGTCATTGGGGGCCGTACCGCGCAATTCGACATAGTGGTTGAATTGAGCAAACGCGACGTCAGGGTCTTGTCGCAGTAGGTTCAGCAGCTGGGTTTCATCAATACAATTCGGATCAAATGTTATTTTCCAAATGTTGAGTGCTGAGGCCACTGGAACAAATGCCTGGATGCAGGAGTGGGCAGATTGCGCTTTTTTCTCCAGTTTATTTTGCATCAACAAGGTGGCATCACTATTGGGCTGAAGCTGAAAAAGGAGCTCACCGGGTACGTGATTGGGCGCTTGAGCGTATAAAAAGCAACTCCATAGGCACATTCCAAGGAGCGTAAAAATTTTATGCATGGGTCTAAGTTTAGGTCGGTCTAAGTTTTGAACGCGAGTAGGGTGTTTTTATTTCCAGCTTTAAGTACGGTATGCTCATTTTAGCTAATTTTGTTCATTAGACTTTATGAACATCGAAACAGCCT
>JAAFHQ010000527.1 GCA_013298445.1 Chitinophagales bacterium
TTTTTTGAGCAAAGCCGCCGGGTCCTGGCCGGGGTGGAATACCCAAAGGATGTCCATTTCAAAAGAGACGTAATCAGGGTTGGTATTTTGCACGATGTAATCGAAGTAAGTGCCGTTTTGATAAGGCAAAAATTCGAAGCCGTGGTTGTGGTAACAAAAAGTGAGGCCATTTTCTTTGAGCTTTTGCCCAAAATTGTTGAAGTCGGCTACGGTCTTTTGTGCCAAAGTCAAATCCATTGGGCCAGTGTGAGGTATCCAGGCTACGCGTACAAATTCGGCACCCAGGGTTTTGGCATCCTGAATCACGGCATCCATCTTATTTTGCAAGGCATCATAACTCACGCCATAACTGGTGCAAATCATGCCTCTTTCATTCAACATAGCACGTAGGTCGGCAGAGGTTTTGCCAAATAAATTGGAAAATTCTATGTTGGTAATGCCGAGGGCTTTGATGTTGTCAAGAGTTTGAGGCATGTTTTTGGCAAATTCATTGCGGAAGGTGTAGGAGACGATGCCAGGGGTAGTTTTGAGCAATTTGCCAAAACGGGGTTGTGCAAAACAGGTGATGCACAAGCAAAGGTTCAAAAGGAGGAAAATGATGTTTTTCATTGGATTGGAGATATTGGGATGCTTGAACTCCCAGGTTTTTATTCAGTTTAGACGTAAAATAATTCATTAGCCCTTAATCCAGGTGTTTATTCTAACCAAATGATCGGATTCCGAATGGGGAGATTACGTATCACTTCCTCCGTTTTGGGAAAATGCTCCAATTTTGTCCAGGTATTCAGCCATGATTTTTCTGAATATTGCTGATAGGCAAAGAGCAAAAAGGGCTGCGCCACAGGCCATTCCTCCCAATACATCACATCTTTTGGGTAAGCCCAGCTTGATTTATTGGCGATGAAGGGATACATGAACTCAATGGCTTTTTTGAGTTTGCGGCCGTCGGGCAAGGTGAATTCCCAGAGGTTTTCCGACTCATCGGATAAAATATGGCAAATACTCGCCATCGCATCCAGGTTGAAAAGGGAATAACCGTAGGGTTTGGTGCGCCGCAGTTCGAGCGGGAAGCTGCCGTCGGGCTCCATTTGATTGGGGAGCAGGATGGTTTTGAAGCGGGTTTTACAATCTTCGATCAGGGCATTTTGTGCCTGTATTGTAAATGAAAATGACAAAAGCAGCAAAAGGGAAACCAGATTTTTCATTGAGGTGGATTTTTTAATAGACTGATGAAAGTGTGGTTTTCCCTAAATTTTACACGTTTCTTCCTTTACTTCATCTCCGCCGGAGGTGCAAAGTACTTCTGGTACAAAGCAGACTTCGGTTTCAAATTTTCCAAATTCAACAACTCCACCTTCCGAAAATCAATCGGTTGTCCCTCACTTTGCAAAGCGATGTAACCTTCCTTCAGCAATTTGCCATCCACTTTGATTTTTGGATCAAAGCCATTTGCTACGCCTCCGCCAATCTGCGGTTGGGAGTATTGCAGCACCACTTCACCATTGATGATGTGGGTGATCAGAGAGTCCCCCAATACGATCAGTTCGGCGCGCACCCACTCGTCTTTGCCATAGGTTTTGGAACTGGACTCGATGCAGTGGCGGGGGTCTTTTTTGCCTTTGAAAATCACATCGGTGCCGGGTGAACACATGTTACCCGTGGGGCGAGGTTTGCCATCGCCTAGTCCGGCCAGGAACTGCATTTCTACCGAGATCGGCCAATCCTGTTCCTTGGGCATGGTGCGCGGATCTTGGGAATGGAACATCACGCCGCTGTTGAGTTGGGTATAGCTGGGGGCGTCTTTGCGCCATTCGTCGGCGAAGCGGTATTCGACCACCAGGTGATAATGCGAAAATGGTTGTTTGTAATAAAGGTGCCCGTAGCGGTTGTTGAATTTGTCGTACTGGTCGTAGCGCACTTTGATCATGCCCTCTTCCACTCGGAAGGTGTTGCCGTAGTTGTCGCCCACTTCGTGGTGGAAAATTTTGACGATCCAGTCTTTGGTGTCTTTACCATTAAAAAGGGAGATCCAGCCTTTTGATTCGGCGCTTTTTTTGGTGGTGGAGCAGCTGGAATAGCTCAGCAGGATAAGGAGTGTGCACAAAGCACCGATACCTCGGATGCTGGAAAATGTTTTTTTCATTGGAATTTCTCTTGTGATCAAATGCACGGTAAGATATTCATTTTAGTGTATTAACAATCTCCACTTTAGACCTATTTCCCCCCATCTTGGGTGATTTTTTAGTCGTTTCCAGGGTATAGTTTTGTGTAAAAATCACCCGATGCTGAAATATTTATCGCTCACTCTATTGGTTTTCATTCAGGTTACACTTATCCATGCACAGGTTGCAACAAATGGAATGATATCCGGGCAAGTTCAACTTGAAAACAATAAGCCCGCCCTCAATGCGACCGTGGTTCTGCAACGCAGTGCCGATTCCGTGCTGGTAAAAACAGCCTTACCGAATGAAGATGGTGTTTTTGAGTTTGAAAACATCAAGCCAGGCGCCTACGTCGTGGCCGTTTCTCAGGTAGGTTACGGCAAAATTAAATCGGAGGTATTGAATATTAACGAAAGTGATCAAATGGTCAAATTGCCTCTGATTGTATTGAGTCCTCAGGTGCAGTCTTTGACCGGAGTCACCATTGAAGCCAAAAAACCGTTCATCGAAAGAAAGCTGGATAAACTGGTGGTCAATGTAGAAAACAGCATCGCTAGTGCGGGGAGTTCAGTGCTGGAAGTGCTGGAGCGGGCACCCGGCGTGATGGTCAACCAAGAAAGCTCCATCAACCTCAAAGGCAAACAGGGCGTGGTCGTAATGATTGATGGAAAACCGTCCCCGCTCTCCGGTGCGGATTTGGTGGCCTACCTCAAAAGTATTCCGGCTTCCAACATTGCCACGATTGAAATCATCACTCAACCCTCCGCACGATATGACGCGGCGGGTAATGCAGGCATCATCAACATCAAGTTTAAAAAAGACCAACGCCAGGGCCTCAACGGCGCCTTAACGCTGAGTCTTGGGCAGGGCTTTTACAGCAAACCATCGGCCAGCATCAATGCCAATTTTCGCAAAAAAAAGTGGAATGTATTTGGCAACTATTCCCACGCACAGCCACAGCATTTTACCCGTTTTTACATCAATCGGAAGTTTTTTGACGCCAATCAGGCGTTGCAATCCACTTTTGACCAAACCTCCTTCATCAAACAACCCATCAGCAGCGACAATACCCGCTTTGGGGTGGATTATTACCTGAACAAAAAAACGGTAGTCGGGGCGTTGTTTAACCTTAACTGGAATGGCAGTGAGCGCGATGGCCGCACCAATTCCCTGATCACCTTGCCCAATGGCCAACTGGATTATACCACCAAAACGGACATCCGCTTGAATGAAAACCGCTTCAACGGCTTTGGCAATTTCAATTTTAAACACACTTTCGATAGCACGGGCCGGGAGCTGACCACTGACCTCGACTACGGTCAATTCGAGGCCAATACCTTTCAAAACATCAACAACGCCAATTACAATGCCAGCAATGCCTTGATTGCGGGGGATAAACTGAACACTGACCAAAATGGCCTCATCACAGTGCGGTCCCTAAAAGCTGATTATGTAAACCCGCTAAAAAACAACGCCAAATTTGAAGCGGGCATCAAATTGAGCATTGTGGACTCGGACAATGACGTGAAGTTTTTCGACGTCACCGAAGAGACACCCATCTTGGATAAAAGCCGCTCCAATCACTTCATTTACCGGGAAAATGTAAATGCGGCCTACGTCAGTTTTGCCAAAACCTTCAAAAAATTTGACCTTCAGGCGGGGCTACGCCTGGAGCAAACCTCCACCCGGGGCGAACAGTTGGCAACAGGTGAGGTGTTCAGCCGCAACTACGCAAACCTGTTCCCAAATTTTGCGATCAACCGAAAATTGTCCGAAAAACACCAGCTTTCACTCTCCTACGCCAAAAGGATCGACCGCCCGAGTTATCGGCAATTGAATCCCTTCAAAATTTTTGTCGATCCCTATACCTATGTGGTGGGCGATCCAACTTTAAAACCCGTACTGACCAATTCCTACGAAATAAACCACACCTTCTTGAACAAATACGTTACTTCCTTCAGCTACGCCAGCACCCGGGAGGTGATCACGGACATTTTTGTGCAGGACGATTTGACCAAAATCTCCTACCAAACCCCGGCCAACCTACAGGATTTTGACCAAGTCAACCTTGGCGTTTTTATTCCCATTTCCATCAAAAAATGGCTGAATTCAAGCCTTAATGCCAGCGTGTACTGGAACCAATACTCCAGCCCGCTGCAAGGTGGTAATCTGATGAATGATTATACCGCCTGGGATGCCAGCATGAACAACACCATTACCCTGGGTAAAGGCTGGAGCGCCGAGTTGAGCGGTTTTTATCAATCTAAAAATGCCTGGGGCTTGTTCATTATTCGCAATCTGGCACAGGTTTCCAGTGGCATTCAAAAGGTATCCAAGGACAAAAATGCCACCTTCAAACTGGCCATCTCGGACATTTTTTACACCAACCGCATCGCCGTTCTGGTCAAGTACCAAAACATGGACTTTTTCACCGACCGCACCTGGGATTCCAAGGTTGTGACGGCTTCGTTTACGCAGCGATTTGGGAAAAACACGATTGCCAGAGCTCGGCAAAGAAACAGTGGAGTAGAAGACGAAAGAAGAAGGGTGGGGTAAAAACTACTTAGGTGTAGCTTAGGTGCCTTAGGTTTCTTAGGTGGTGAAATTTATATCTCGCTTCGCGAGGCTTTTCTTTTTCACCACCTAAGAAAACTAAGGCACCTAAGATACACCTAAGGG
>JAAFHQ010000528.1 GCA_013298445.1 Chitinophagales bacterium
GGGGCAAAAATAAGTCCTCATTTTTCTTGAGCCAAAGGATTAGATAAGACACTTAAAATGAAGCGTTGTCTCATCTAATCCTTTGGCAAAATGAGCACTTATTTTTTATCGCCCCTTATAAGGTGAAGTAAAAATTCACTTGATAGGCAAAATTGCGCCGCTCATTTTCCAAACTATAGGGCCCCCAGCGGTAAAAAGCACCCACACCCGCACTGAATTTTGCCGCTTTCAGGATAGGGATCAACAACAAATTCCGCAGGTAAACGCCCGTTTCATAAAAACCTTTGTCCAGGGTTTTGAAGTCTAGCTCCTGGTGGGATTCGGGATTCATCAAATCTCCCCAGGCGATGTTTTGGGCCAGGGCAATTTCGGGTTGGCTGTATTTGGAGTTGATTTTGAGGAGGAGTTTACCAAAGTTGTGTTCAAAAAAGAGGTAGGCAAAACGATCCCCGGCAAACTCATACAAACCCATCGTTTGAAAAACGTGGTAGCTGAAAATGGGAGAACCTGCCTCACGCCGCACTCCTGGCGCATTGAACAAGTAAGGGTAGGGGACATTGCCCAACATCATTCCACCCATAATCCGGTACACCGTGCGACCCAATGACTTGGAGGTGTTTTGGCCTTCCATGCTCAGGATCAAACGGGTGTAATTGATCGGGTCGGACACTCCTGTAATTCTTCCTTGTGCCACCTGAAAATCGAAAACGGGGTAGGTGAAATAATAAATCGTTTCGGTGATGCCGTCTTTGTGTAACCATTCCTTGGGGGCAAAACGCAGGTTAAAGCCCACTTCCTGCATTTGAAAAGTGCCTTTGGACACACTTTCATCCTGCACAAAAGAGTAGGGATAAGTGGTTTGGCGACTCTCACGCCGCCAGTAGGGATTGAGCTGCAAGTGGGCGCTGGGGCGGTAAAACAGTTCGGCGCGGAAAGATTCAATGCTGTCCATGCGGTTGCGGATCCAGTTGCGGGGCACAATGCGGCCAAGCAGCGGGGTCTGGTCTGAAAGAATGTTGAAAGACCCTGGTTCGTTAACGTCGCGGCGGTAGGACAAACGCATGCGTAAGTCTTTGTTTTGGCTCAAAAGCACCTCCGTTCGCAATCCATATTTCCAGGCTTCGTCCTTGAGGCCATAAGCCACATAACCACGTAGTTGTAGCCAGGACCAACCTTTAAAATTGCTGCGCAGTGCCAGCCCCAGGCGATAACCTTCGTAACCATTTAGCCCGATCACATCCCGTAGGGGGATTTCAAATTGGCCAATCGGCAGCATTCCGGTGTAATAGGCTTTGGCGGTATTGCCCAATGCTTTAAAAAGATTGCGTGGGCCCTTCAATTCCGGGATGGAATCCCACATGGAATAGGAATTTTGCTCTCGCTGACTAAGGGTATCCAGGCGTAGGGCATTCCATTCTGCTTCACTCAGGCGTTTGGCGTCAACTTCTTGCTCGCGGGTGGCGTAGTTGAACACACTTGCCGGAATATCTTCATTCACTCTGGGGTTTTTGACCTGGGTGCGGTTGCGGATTTGTAGGTCAAAAGTACTGCCCTCATTGCCTACGGGCATGTTGAGCTCGGTTTGTAAGATTTCGGGAAACCAAAACTTGCCGTTGAACTTGTATTGCTGCTGTACCCTAAACTGGATATTGAGGCTGGTATCGGCAGGGCTGGCTATCACATTTTCCATGGCGTACCCATTGGAATTGATGTGCAGCACCCCACGCATACCATCGAAGTTTTTGCCTTTGAAGGGTTGGTAAAAAATGATAAAAGTACTGTCATTACCCTGATAGATCGTGTCTTGAATCTTAAAATCGTAACGATTGAAAGTACCGTCGCTGATGGGGTTGACAAAATTCAGGCTGGCCAAGGACAGGGACATCACTTCTTTGTAAAAACCAAAAGGCTGGAAATCGCTGGCTGCAAAGCCCATAGAAAAATCGCCGGGCAAGGAGGATTTACTGGCGATGATGCGCTCTTTATCCTGGGTAGGTTCTTTATGGAATACTTCCACCACAGATTCTTTCACCCAGAGGTACATTTTGTTCAGGAGTGCATCGCTGATGATGGAGTCGCGGCGAATGGCTTCCGCTGAACGTTGTTTGGGTTTTTCATTGCTATCTTTTTTGTCTTTTTTGAGCGACTCTTTAAATTGTCGGAAATCCGCTACGGTAAAGGAAGATTTGTTGTAGGAGGTATATTGATAAGTTTTGTATTCTTCTGGATTGTTTTGTGGGCGATTTGCCAATACTTTGCGGATGATGCCCCAGGCGGGGTTTTCTTTGGGTCGAATGGTAACTTCGGGCAAACTGAGCACATCTTCACTTAGTGCGATCAACAAAAAAGAACCTGCATCTTTAAGTGGAACTTCTTTGGTGCTATATCCGACATAACTGATGACCAAAACGCCAGTGCTAGGTGCGATGATGGAGAAATTTCCATCGAGGTCGGTGGTGGTGCCCTGGGTATTGCCTTTGATGCCTACACTGACGAAAGCCAATGCTTCCAGGCTTTTGGCATCCTGAATTTTGCCAACATAGGTCTTATTTTGCCCAGCCAAATTACTAAGTGCAAACAAAAACATCGCAAGGGTACCAAAAACGTGGACATACTTTCTCCACACCATCATATTCAATTCCAATCTCATTGCAATTCTTTTAGATCCAATTCAAATAGGGTGTTCCGGGGGTAACACTAGAACAAATACGAAACAAACCAGGATTAAGACGCACAAAGGTCAAAATTGGTTGTCTAAATTCAATTTAAATTGCTGTTCGAGTTGAAAAAGGAGATAACTGATGTATTGATCTTCGACGATTTGGCGGTTAATGTGCCAAACATTGTCTTTAACTTGTGGAAATTCCAAAGTACGACGTATCGGCAAACGGCTGAAGTGATTTTTCAAATGTACCCCACGCGGAGGCGTATTTTTTTGTTCACTCACTTTTACCTCACCAATAAATTGCTCCTTGCGTTGAATGTTGTGCCATTTTTGGACTCCTTCTTCCCCACTAAAAAACAATTGCACCGCTGGGCCATTGATTTTTAGGATTAAGCCAACCAATCGGTCGTTGTACTCAGGAATGAATTGAGATAAATCTGCCTGTTCGACCAAAAGGTACTGCTCGGCCGTTTTGCCTTCTTCATTCAGACCAAAATACAAGGATTCTCGAAACCAAACTTCCGTATAAGCCACCTCGAAATTTTTTTCGGCGCAAAGCACGGAATAGATTGGCCGCATTTTTTCGCAAGCATCGCCATAAATACTCAGGTAAGCAGTATTCGCCGAAGGGTTAGCCTGCTGATAAATTTCAATTTTGAGGCGGAAAAACTTCTCTTCCCATTGGTCCACCAGTTCTAGTTCTTCTTCACTCGTACTTTCGCCCAATACCGCCAAACACAAGCGTTGCTCCAGGCTCTCAACTTCACTCACCAGGCTTTCCACCTTGTCCCGAATCTCGATCAGCTGCATTTTGCGAATTTCAGCCTGGGCAGAATAAGCAGGATCTTTACCCTCCTGCTCTTTACTTTCTTCCTCCAGATCATCGTATTCCTGTAATAATAAGGTATACAAATGGCTTTCTTTAAAAGCAATGGCGGAAGCCCGCAAGGCCGAAACCTGATCAGCGGCGTCCTGTAGGTTGAACTCATCGAGGAGTTCTTCCAGAGGGGTGGGTTCGGGGTCTACTTCCACCCTGACTTTGCCTTTGCTGCTTTTGACCAGTACTTTTAGTTTATCCGTAGGATCGTGTAAATTCAGCTGGTTGGCCAGGGGCAATGCGATCAGTTCCCGGATGGCGCGTTGCAATTGGCGACCCCCGTATTTGGGATGAAAGCCTTCTTCAGCCAGTTTTTCAAGGGCATCGTCCTGGATATTCAATTCCAATTTGCGGTAACGAACCCCGTCCCGATTTTTGAACTGCTCCAATTCCCGGGAAACAATCGCCCGGATGAGGTCTTTATCCAAAGATTGAAAAGCAATAATTTGATCGATGCGGTTGACCAACTCTGGCCGGAAATACCGCCGAATGGCTTCCTGGTACAACTCCTGGGCAGATCGATTGGAATTGCCAAAGCCCAATTTCGGGCGCGTAGAATCGGCACCCAGGTTGGTGGTCATGATGATGATGGCGCTGCAAAAATCGGCCACCCGTCCCCGATTGTCACTGAGGCGCCCTTCGCCCAGCAATTGCAACAGGAGATCGAAAAAGTTGGAATGTGCCTTTTCTATTTCGTCAAAAAGCAGGACCGAAAAAGGTTGTTTGCGGATTGCTGAAGTGAGTAAACCTTCTACATTACCAGCTCCGGCCAAACGCAACAGGGCGCTCGGATTGCCATATTCACTCATATCGAAGCGCACCATGCGGTCTTTGTCTCCAAACATAAATGTGGTGAGCACCTTCGCCAATTCGGTTTTGCCTACCCCGGTCGGGCCAGCAAATAGGAAGGTAGCGATGGGTTTATCCGTACGCGCCAGAGCGGTTTTGATGGCGACCATGGCGTCCACCACAGCGTCCACTGCCATGTTTTGCCCAAAAACCTGGTGGTTGAAAAAATTGCGCACCTCCATTGGTACAAGGGGGATAGCCGGATCTACGATCATAGGCGGCATGCCACTTTCAGCACAAAAATAGCGGATAACCTCATTGCGATCAATGATGGTAAAATCATCAGGCACCCCTTGAACTTTGGTCATACGCAGGGTCATGCCTTCCAAAAAACGAATCGGTTTGCCGGGCATACCCGCGTAAGGCATGAAGCGGCGGTGCAAACGAATCACTTCACTGACCGCCTCCTCTGAAATGAGTACGTTGGCTTGCTC
>JAAFHQ010000053.1 GCA_013298445.1 Chitinophagales bacterium
GCGTTGGTTTTCAAGGCCCCGGAGCCAGCAGAAGGTGCCACGTTTACGTCCCAAATGGCGTTGTCGGTAGTCCGCTTCCAATAGGTAGCCGATAAGCGCAGGCTATTGAGCCAGTTGCTGTTTTCACCGCCTACATTAAAGGTGATGTCTGCACCGATTTCCTGCTCTTCAGATACTTCTACGTCCAATGCAGGATTATTTTGAGAAGGGTTGAAATAGAACCCATTCGCATTACCCAAAGTACGGGTGCTTAAAGTCACGTAACGGTCAAATGGTTTTGGCTGGATACCAGCCTGGCCATAGGCAGCCCGCAATTTGAATTCAGGCATGATTCTGCCCAAACCACCATTCTGCCAGAAATCCAGCGAAGATAAACGCAAGTAGGCATCTCCACGCGGGAAGGTAAATGGCTTGGAGCCTTCACCAAAAGCCGAAGAGTAGTCGCTGCGTACTCCTCCCGAAATCCCGGCGATGTCACCAAATTCAATTTTCTGATTGACCAGGAAACCGTAGGTCACAAAAGGTTCGGTATAGTCATCAATCACTTTGAAAGAGGTACCCTGAGTTCCGGTGAAAGGGGTATAAATAGGCAAGCCAGCAGTAGCAGCTGCATACGAAGTATACTTTTGTCTACGGTGGTCAAAGGTGAACTGGGTAGTGGTTAAGATCGGGATTTTCATTCCAAAGTCTTTTTGGAAATCGGTACGAACGTATGCCGTTCCCAGGAAGTTTTGGAAAGAGTTGCTATAAAAATACTTGTCAATACCGCCAGTATTGTCTGGCGAAATGGCCGAGCCCCACCAGTTCTGAACCTCATTGGAGTTGGCGTTTCCTGACTGGTTGGCTACGGTTCGTACAAAGTCATCTTTGCGGTAGTTGATGCCGTATTTTGCATCCAATTCTACAAATTTGGCGAATTTGTAGTTCAGGTTGAAGTTTTGGACAATGTCTGTTTTTAAGCTTCTATTTTTACGGTATTGCTGAACATACAGCGGGTTAAAACCATTTACCCCAGCAGCATCCCCTTGCGCAGCCGTATATGAGCCATCAGGCAATTGAAAGCCATAATCGGTAAAAGCACGGGTGTTAAAGATAGAATAGATGACGTCGTCGCCATTTAAGTTGTTGAACGTGCGTACCAACTGAGTGGTGTTGCGGAAACGCAATCCTTTGGCCAGTTCTGCTCCGACGTTTACTGTCATGTTGCTGCGGTCGTTGTACCCGCTGTTGACAAAGTTGGAGTATTGGCGGTTGTTTGAACCCGATACACTGAAGTCAAATTTCTCAGCACCGCCGGAAATAGACACAGAGTTGTTGAAGGTATTGGCAGGCACGAAGAACTCCTTGAAGTGGTCGTGGTACTTCAAGTTGGCGTTGTAAGGCTTATTTGTGAGGTTGGTCGGGTCGGTACTGTTCCAGACCAGGTTGGCATTGTAAACGCCCGTTGCTGGATCAATGGCCAAGGGTACGCCGCTGCCATTGACTACGTTGTTGTTGGCATCGGTATTGTAACCATGTAAGTTTGATTTAGCCAAGCCACCTACGTTGAGGTAAATGTTGTTGGTGATACCAGAAGAGAAGTCGACGTTCAGCTTGCCACTCTTGCCTCTTTTGGTAAACAACTGGATGACCCCGTTAGCTCCTTGGGCACCGTAGATCGAAGCTGAAGCTGCACCTTGTACAACCTCAATGCGATCGATGGAGTTTAGGTCAAGTGAGTTCAAATCCGTAGCTGCCACTTGTAGTCCGTCAAGCAGAATCATCGGCGATGTACCACGGTTAACGGAGTTGATGCCCCGCAGCAGGATATTTACCCCGGCTCCTGGACTACCACTTACCGAGCTGATTTGTGCCCCGGCAATTTTCCCAATTAAGGCTTGATCCACAGAACTAGAAGGTACTGCAGGCAGGTCCTTGGCGGCAATGGTTTCTACAGAAATACCTAGTCGGGCTTTGCTGGTAGCTACCCCGGAACCTGTAACGACCATCTCGGTCAGATTGATACCCTCCTTAAGGGAAACATCAAGCGTGTTGCTTTCGCCTAACGTAAGTTCTTGGGTGGTGAAACCGGTGTAGCTTACAACGACTACATTTACGGAAGGAGGCATGGTGAGGCTGTAGCTACCGTTTACATCGGAAACAGTCCCTACTGTGGTGCCTTTGGCAAGAATGCTGGCACCAATTAAGGGCTGGCCATTCTGATCGGACACTTTGCCACTGATGCTTTTTTGGGCCATAGCTCCCGCCATAGCAAATAGCGCCAGCGCAAGTGCTAGTAAGATTTTTTTCATACTAATTTCGTTTTTTAAAAAAAGCAATAGTTATACCACACCTGCTTTTGGGCATGCCAAAAACAGAGAACAGCCAAGGAAAAACAGGATGACCTGACAGGTCAGATCATTGTTGTGAGAGAAAAATGTTAATTGAGGTGTGTGAAAATGCTTAATTGAGTTGAAAAACGATTAAAGATCCGATGCGAAATGGACTAGGTAAAAATAGAGACTTAGAGAATTTTAACAGTCGAAGTGTTTGAGAACAACGTTTAAAGTTGATAAGATGCTGCCAAGATTGGGTAAACAAAAATGGTTTTATCCATAAATCTGGCTCCAAGGTAAAAATCAAAGCGCTTATTTGAGTAAAAAAACTTCAAAAAATCAGTATTTTAAAAATAGAACTACTTAAAGTATTCATTCTAATCAAACAATCGGCAATGCTACTTCGAAGTATTTTTCGCCTTTATCAACTTTGATGTCGCGGCCACAGAGCAATTTGTAGCGCTGCCGGATGTTCTCCAGACCAAGGCCCGTATTGTGTTCAACCGTGCGTTTGGGTTGGAGGTTATTGCGGATGAGGATGTGGTCTTCGTCATTATAGATTTCAACCAGAAGGGCTTTTCCTACCCCAATCATGTTGTGTTTTATTGCATTCTCAATGAGCAATTGGAAGGTGTTGGGAGGAGTGTAACTCTCATATACTTCTGGTGAAAGGGATACGTGCAGTTTAAAATTGTCTTCAAAGCGGGCGTGAATCAAACTGGCGTAGGATCGGGCAATCGACAGATCTTCGCGCAAGGACACTTTTTCTTTTTGGTTGTTTTGCAACAAATAGCGGTACACATCCGCCAGCTGAACAATGAAGTCCTGGGCATTGGGGTTATTGCCTTTTACCAGTGTTTTTAAGGTATTTAGTGCGTTGAATAAAAAATGCGGATTGACTTGTTGGCGCAACAAATCCATCTGCGCCTTGGCACTCATTTCCATCAATTGTGCATTTTTTACCTGCACTTGCTGGGTCTGGTATACCGAACGCACCGCGTAAAAGAGAATTTGTAAAATAATGTTGATGAGGATGCCCCGGAAAATGAAAAAGACCAATGGTGCCTTTTCTTCCTTGATCGTTTCGTGAACGATAATTTCGACGACTAAAACCAAAGAGACACCTACA
Source organism: Chitinophagales bacterium (assembly GCA_013298445.1). Lineage (GTDB taxonomy): Bacteria > Bacteroidota > Bacteroidia > Chitinophagales > Saprospiraceae > Haliscomenobacter. The sequence goes on from JAAFHQ010000053.1 coordinate 3,445, forward strand.
AAAAGGCTAATGGCACTTTGCACAAATAACCTAAGCGTCTCAGATTTGAAAGAGTTTCGGAATTGCTCTTCACGTCGATCCAAGGCAAAGTTGAATTGCCAGATCAAAATCGAATAAGTGCAAAGCACCAAAAAGTCGATGGATGCTTGCAGCACGTCCTTGTATTCTCCATCAACCGCCCGGTTCAACATGAAGAAAAAGGTAATGGCCAAGGTAGCCCAAATGGCAATTTTTCTAAAGTAGCGTTGAAAAACCAATTCTCGATTTTTTCCCAAAAGTAATCAAAAATAGCTGATGCAGATCTTCTGCTCCGGGTCACTTGCTGCAAAACGGGCAGGACCTCCCCTCAAGCGGGCAAACTCGCCGCTGAAATGCCAGCCGCATTCAGGAAATTTGCCTTGCTGATTGAGTAAAAAACCAGGCATGACAAATCAATCCATTTTATTAGGTTCCATGTTGCTGTCTCCACTGCTATTTTTGCTGCGGGGGCAACTGCGTTATTGGGCTGCTATGCTGCTGCATCTGGTGGTGATTGTGGCTAGTTCCAGCGCGGCTATAAGTGTATTTCAGGGGCAAGCCTGGGCAATCGATACAGGTATTTATCTGTTGGGTGAGCCGATTCGATTGGAATTGGATGCATTGAGTGCCTTTTTTGTGTTGGTCATCAACCTCACGATGTTGACGGGGGCATGGTATTCTGGGGGCTACCTCAAGCCTTACGAATCCAGCAAGAGCGCCATTGAGTTGTCTTTTCACCGCTTTACTTATCTATGGTTGCATCTGGCCATGATTGTGGTGGTTATGGTGCCGCAGGGAACACCATTTTTATTCGCCTGGGAACTCATGACTTTGACCGCCTTTATCCTGGTGGCTTTTGAATGGGAAAAACCCGAATCGGTACATGCGGCGCTGAATTACCTGGTACAAATGCACGTTGGCTTTGTCTTTATCCTGATTGGCTTGTTTTTGATCCAATACCAGGGCGGGGGCAGTTTTAGTTTCAGTGGATTGGCAAAAACGCACATGCCAGTGCAAGCTTTTTTGCTGCTTTTGATTGGTTTTGCTTTTAAAGCCGGGTTCATGCCTTTGCACACCTGGTTGCCACACGCTCACCCTGCTGCACCTTCCCATGTATCAGGAGTGATGTCGGGTGTCATCATCAAAATGGGGATTTACGGCATTTTGCGCTGCGTGATCTATTTGCCCAAGGAACATTGGATGACCATGGGGGCAACCATTCTGATTGTATCGATCATCTCTGGCGTGATGGGTGTGATTTACGCGATCATGCAACACGATGTAAAAAAACTACTGGCCTACCATAGTATCGAAAACATTGGCATCATTGGTATCGGCATTGGGCTGGGCATGATGGGGTATGCGCTGGGGCATCCAGTATTGGCGACTTTGGCTTTTGCAGGGGGTATTTTGCACATCCTGAACCATTCCTTGTTCAAATCACTACTGTTTTACTCCGCTGGTTCGGTGTATCAACAAACCCATACCCGCTATGTGGAGAAACTGGGCGGTTTGATCAAAAAAATGCCATATACCGCGTTTTTATTCTTGTTGGGAGCCCTGGCCATTTGTGGTTTGCCTCCTTTTAATGGGTTTATCTCCGAGTTTTTGATCTACTACGGGTCTTTTAGCCACATTGGTGCGGGCGATATGAATGAGGCTTTGATCCTCCTGGCTTGTATCCTGAGTTTGGCCTTGATTGGTGGTTTGGCTATTTTTTGCTTCACCAAGGTATTCAGCATTGTGTTTCTGGGTTCAAGTCGCAGTTCCGCAACAACGGGAGCCCAGGAGGTAAGCATGAGCATGTTGTTGCCACAAGGGTTGATTGGTTTGGTCATTTTGGCGATTGGCCTGGTGCCTGGTTTCTTTGTACACTACATCGAGCAAGTGGCAGGGCTTTACCTTCCAGATGCCAGTTTACCACACGCTTATCTGGATACGCTGCGCTATGTAGGTATCGCTTCGGGGATTTTTATCCTTCTGCTGGTTATCCTGATTTTGTTGCGGAGCATCCAACAGCGGCGGGTTGAAGTGGCTTATGGCCCAACCTGGGGTTGTGGTTACACGGGGGCTGATCCTGCGCTACACCAATATACAGCTACCTCTTATGCCGATAATTTTGTCCAATTAGCGGAACCTATTTTGGGCGTAGAAACCCATTATACCCCTTTTGCTGAAACGGAAATTTTCCCCGAAACCCACCATTTTGAGCGGCATCAGCACGATCCAATGGAGGCGAATTTGGTGGAAAAACCGGGCAATGCCCTCTTGTACTACCTGCAAAAATCGGCTGTATTTCAATCTGGTAAATTGCAACACTACCTCTGGTATGGATTACTTTTCCTGATTGTGGTAGGCGCGATGTCTTACTTGAAGCTGCTGTAAACCTTTGATGACCCAAAAGAAAGAAAAATGTCAATTCTACTTTATCTACTTTATACCTGCTGCGCCCTGTTGATACCGGGGGTGATTTCCATCACCAAGGCCAAGCTCAGTGGGCGCAAAGGGCCTGGATTGTGGCAGCCGATCTACGATATTTTGCGCCTTTTGCGCAAGGGTAGCGTATACAGTACAACTACCAGTTATTTGTTTCAATATGCGCCCCTGGTGAATTTTGCAGCGGCATTATTGGCTTTGGCCTTTGTCCCGCTGGGAGACATTCCCGGCCTCATGCACTTTCAGGGCGACTTTGTCTTTTTTGCCTACTTACTGGGTTTAGGCAAGTTCCTGTTGATCCTGAATGCAATGGATACGGGCAGTGGCTTTGAAGGTATGGGTGCCAATCGCGAAGCGCTTTACTCTATGTTGGTTGAACCAGCCTTTTTCATCGTAATGGGATCAATGGCCTTGCTGAGTGGACACAATTCTTTTGTCGACATTTTCAGCCAATTTCAGGATACCTCTCAATACGCCATTTTACTGGGTTTTCTAGGTGCCTACATCCTGGGGCAAATTGCCATGGTGGAGAATAGTCGCCTACCAGTGGACGACCCAAGAACGCACCTTGAATTGACGATGGTGCACGAAGTGATGGTGCTCGACAATAGTGGTTTTGATTTTGGGATCATCATGATCACCAATAGCCTCAAGTTTGGCATTTATGCGGGGCTCCTGGCCAATTTAATGGTGCCCATATGGTTGCCATTGGGTTTTCGGCTGGGTTTTGCTCTTTTGATTTCCGTGTTGTTTGGGGTGATGGTGGGTTTGTTGGAGTCTTTTCGGGCACGCAACAAAATGGCGCGTAACCCCCAATTCATCCTCACGCTGTCGGCGGTTTCCTTGCTGTTCTTTTTTACCGTAATGATCATCGCCAACCGAATTTAATTACTAATCACCCAAAACAAAAAACCTATGCTTTTGCTACTGGCTTTTGGACTTACTTTGGTTTACATGGGGATTGCCGATCGGGTACGGCGGCTCATTGACATGTTGATCATACAGGGGGTATTGTTGTTTGGGATGGCTATCGTACAGCTGCACCATATTGATGTGCTCAATTTGGTCATCATTCTCCTGGAAACCCTGGTGGTAAAAGCAGTGGTATTGCCACTTTTTTTGCTGCGGGTAAAAAAGAAAAACGAAATATCCCGGGTCAGCACTCAGGCAGTATCGGGTTTCAGTAAAGGACTATGGATGGCGGTCATTATCGCCTTTAGTTTTACCGCCGGGCACTTATTGCACGAATCTTCTGATGCCATTCAGGCCAAATACTTCTCGGTAGGTATTGCATCCATTCTTACCGGCATCATGCTGATTGTAAAACACGACAAGGTGTTGACTCATTTGATGGGTTACCTGGTATTGGAAAATGGAATCTTCTTACTTACGCTGGCAGTAGGCGGCGAAATGCCAATCATTGTCAATGGCGCCATTTTGCTGGATATCGTACTGGCAGTGTTGGTGCTGGGTTTGATCATCAATCGCTTGAGTACCAGTTTTGGTGCTACAGCCTTGAGCCATCTTTCTGAATTAAAGGATTGATGTGCTATACTAATAATTGAGTGGAGGGAATCGCATTCTATCGACTCAATCAAGAGCTTAATTGGGGTTTTTCGGGCGTTGGAGAGAAGCGCCCGAACTATGGGTTGGGGGAACTCGATTCCCCCACCTTTTTAAAAAAGAGTAAGCGTGTTTATTTTTAACGACAAGCATATTTAACCACAAGTCAAAAACAGCCATTTTATGATTGCACTGTATTTATTCATCGCCCTTTGCTGTGCTGCACTGGCATTTGGGATAAAGCAACGCTGGGCAAGCGTACTGGCTGTATTGGCTTTTTTGAGCACTCAGTTGGGGCTCAATTTTTATGCCTGGGGGCATCTGAACCAGAATGATTCTATCTATTTTAGTTTTGATGCGTTGGGTTTTATTTTTACTTCAGTGTTGAGTATCATCAGTTTGCCCGTTTTTTACAACAGCTACCGCATGCTGGAGCATCAAACGGGGGAATGGGCAGACAAAAGAAAAGCCAGTCTTTATACCGCCGCACTGATTATACTCGTTGCCGTATTGACTTCCGTTTATTTTGCCGACAACTATGGCATTCTGTGGGTGCTGATTGAAGTTTCAACCATTTCGCTGGCGGCACTGATCTATTTCTACCGGACCAAACTGGCGCTGGAAGCGACCTGGAAATATATTTTCCTCAGTTCCATAGGGATTTCACTGGTCTTGATCAGCCTTTTGTTTTTAAATGTAGCCATGCACCGCGAATCGGGGGCAAGTTTGCACATTAGTGCAGTACTGGAAAATGCAAAGAACCTCGATCCACTTTGGTTGAAAGTAGCTTTCGCCCTGATGGTAACCGGGTTGAGCACCAAGATGGGTGTTTTTCCTTTTCATACGGTCGGTATTGATGCCACCATGGTGGCGCCACATCCGGTCAATGTACTCATGTCCACTGCCCTCAAAAATGCAGGCTTCGTTGCTGTATTTCGCCTGTATCAAGCGGTGATGGAAACATCAATTGCTGAATGGGCCAGTCATGTGTTGTTGTTGGTTGGATTGATTTCAATTGCGCTGGCAGCGACCCAAACCCAACGTACCCAAAACCTCAACCGAATGCTCGGTTATTCGGGCCTGGAGCATGTAGGTTTAGCCTTGGTGGGCCTTTCACTCGGCCAGATTGGGTTTTATGCGGCGGTTTTCCACCTGGTTTTGCACTCTTTTGCCAAAGCTGGCCTTTTCCTGCAAATGGGACAAGTCAACCGGATTTACGATCACCATTTCCCTGAAAAAAATGCGGCCTATTTCCATAGCAACCCCATTGGGTCTTTGGTAGTCTTGTTGGGTTACATCGGAATAATGGCGCTGCCACCTTCGGGTTTGTTCAGCACAGAGTTGATGATTTTTTCGCAACTCGCTGCGCAAAAACAGTGGTGGGTGCTGGTTTTAGTCCTCTTTTTGATGACCATTGTGCTCTTGACCCTGGGCCGGCAGGTGATGAACATGCTCTATGGGATCAAAGCCCAAATCAAAACGGATGTGGCAGTAGTCAAAGTAGACGCGCTGGAAATTATTGCCCAAATTACCATACTTGGATTGATGATTTATATCGGATTCAATCCTCCGGTTTTTTTGGTTGACCTATTGAATCAAGCTTGCGTACGCTAAACATCGGATACATGGTACTGACAACTGACAAAAAAAGCATCAGCATACACAACACGGAAGCCGTTTCGATAGCGGAGATTCCGGTGTTGGCTTACGCCGACTTTAAAGCGCAGATTTTAACATGGTTGCATTTTGAAAAATGTCATTGTGTAGCCTATTTCGCCTATCCATTCGCTGGCGGATTAAAATTCATTGCTGCGATTGCCGATGATTCCAATGCGCAGATTTATTTGCTTTCGCATGAGCAAGAAGGCCAAATCATCGAATTGGAGGCACTTAGTGCTACGGCGATGCCCATGCACATTTACGAAAGAGAAATTGCCGAAAATTACGGAGTAGTTTTTAACAACCATCCCTGGCCCAAACCGGTGCGCTTTGCGTTCAACCGCTTCAACCAGGAAATGCAAGTCAACGACTATCCCTTTTATAAAATTGAGAGTGATCAACTGCATGAAGTAGGGGTTGGTCCTATTCACGCCGGCGTAATTGAACCGGGACACTTCCGGTTTTTGTGCAATGGCGAGACGGTTTTGCACCTCGAAATTCAGTTGGGCTGGCAGCACCGTGGTGTAGAACAACTGTATTTGGATAAAAAAACAATGTTGCAGCGGGCTATTCTTTCTGAAAATATTGCTGGGGATACGGCAGTAGGACACACTATGGCCTACGCCCTGGTAAGTGAAAGTTTGACTGGTGCTCATACTCAAAATACCATGCTCGATATTGAGCGGACCATTGCGCTGGAATGGGAACGCATTGCGATGTGCATTTTTGACTTGTCGAACCTCAATATTGGGATTGCTTACCAATTGGCCAATTCAGTGTTTGGTGCCTTGCGAACACCAGTTATCAATTTTTTTCAATCCTGGTGTGGCAACCGTTTTGGCAAGAGCCTGATCCGCCCTGGAGGCACCCATTATCCGCTGACGGATGAATTGGTTGCCAAATTGGTGGCCATCATGGACGATTTTGAAACCCGCTTTGATGCGATGGCCGAAAAAACTTTCCATTTGCCTTCTGTACTGAACCGTTTTGACGGCATTGGCAAAGTGACGAAAAAACAAATGACACTGATCGGCGCGGTAGGCCAGGCGGCAAAGGCCGCAGGGCTCATTCGAGATACTCGCTACACCCACCCGATAATGGCTTACGAAACCCTCAAAGTATTGCCCGAAATGCAAAACGGCGGGGATGTATTGGCTCGTTTCACTATGCGCAGACTGGAGATCAAACAATCCATCGCCATGATTCGCCACTTGTTGGACATGCGGCAATACGTGGATCAGGAATCTGGTGCGCCATTGAAGCAAAGTGAATCCAGTATGAAGCCCAATACCTTTAGTTTGGCCTTGGTAGAAGGCTGGCGAGGCGAAATCTGCCATTGCGCAATCACGGATGAAAATGGGAATTTGCAACATTACAAGGTCAAGGATCCGTCCTTCCACAATTGGTTGGCCCTGGCCCTGAGCTTGCGGAATCTGGAAATTTCCGATTTCCCCATCAACAACAAGAGTTACAATTTATCCTATTGTGGATTTGATTTGTAGACCCAACCCAAAACAGGAAAAACATGATCATCGAAGAAATCAACATCCTGCGCCAACACGGCTGGCAATACATCCCGGATCCACAAAAGGCCGAAGTACCGGCACCTTTTCGAGGCCGCCCGGAGATACAAGTGGGCATGAGTTTGGACACGCAGAACGCATTGGTCGATTTATGCCCCGTGGAAGCGATAGGGATGAACCCCCTTTCGATTGATTTGGGTAAATGTTACTTCTGTGGCGAATGTGCGATGGCTTATCCACAAGCCATTCGTTTTACCAATGACCATCGGTTGGCCAGCAATGTTCGCCAACGGCTCATTGTAGCAGAAGGAGATACCCGTGGAATAGAACTGGATCCTGACAAAATCAGGAAAGAGATTACCGCTATGTTCGGCCGTTCACTCAAGTTGCGCCAGATTTCTGCCGCCGGAGAGAACAGCCACGAAGCAGAACTGAACGCCTGTGGCAACGTCAACTTTGACATGGGCCGTTATGGCATCGAATTTGTGGCTTCGCCACGCCATGCGGATGGCATCGTAATCACAGGGCCAATTTCGCAAAACATGGCTGAAGCTACTGAAATATGTTACGAAGCAGTACCCGACCCCAAAATTGTCGTACTCGTTGGCTCCGACGCCATCAGTGGTGGCATCTTTGCGGGGAGTGGTGCCTTGAATCGCAGTTTTTTGAACAAGGTATCGATCGATCTTTACGTACCAGGGAATCCCCCGCATCCCTTAACCTTCATCAATGGCATTTTGGCCTTGAGCAGGAGCAGGTCATAACCTGTTCCTTAACACAATGAAACCCAGCAGCTGGAGTTGACCTTTTGCTGACCCGCCCAATTAAGAACAGACTGGAACACCATTCCACTGCACAGGAATCTCTACCTGTTGCGGCTAGGAGACTGTTTTTTCAAAAAGGACTCAAACAATTATTCATTATGGAACAACAAACCATTATTCGCCCTAAAACTGGCTGGGCTGGATTCAAAGAAAACTGGTCAAAAGACCTGTTATCGGGATTTTTGGTGTCCCTGATTGCCTTACCACTGAGTTTAGGTATCGCCGGAGCAAGTAACTTCCCTCCCATCATGGGTGTTATGACAGCCATAGTGGGCGGTATAGTTGTCGCTTTTTTTGCAGGTTCTGAATTGACCATTAAAGGCCCGGCTGCCGGGTTGATCGTCATTGTGGCTGGTGCAGTTGAAGAATTAGGCAGAGGTGACAATGATTTGGGTTGGAAACTGGCTCTGGGTGTAGTGGTTGTAGCTGGTGCCGTTCAGGTATTATTTGGAATCCTGAAAGTGGCCAAGTTAGCCGACTTCTTCCCACTTTCGGCGGTACATGGGATGTTGGCTGCGATTGGCATCATCATCATGTCCAAACAAATTCACCTGGCAGTGGGGATTTCCCCTGCTGAGTTGAAAGGAAAAGAACCATTGGAGCTTTTGACCATGGTACCCCATAGCCTTTACCATATGGAATACCATGTGGCCATCATTGGTGCCGTCAGCCTGATGATCCTATTTGGCTGGCAATACATTAAAGTCAATGCGCTGAAAAAAATTCCACCGGCCTTGTTGGTTTTGATCGTTGGTGTGTTGATGGGATTGTATTTCCACCTTTCTGATCCCAACTATGCCAACCTGAAACCATTGGTGAATCCTGGTGATTTCAAATTGGCTTTTAACGCCAGCTTTGCCGGATTGAGCAGTGATATGTTGCCGATTTTCCTGAAATACGTCCTGATGTTTACCTTGGTAGGTAGCCTCGAGTCTTTACTGACGGGTAAAGCGATCGACCTGCTTGATCCTTACCAACGCAAAGCCAACTTGAGCAAAGACCTTACCGCAGTAGGGATAGGCAACATGGTAGCTGGCTTTTTGGGTGGCCTGCCGATGATTTCAGAAGTTGCCCGTAGTTCCGCCAATATTGGCAATGGTGGTCGTACCCGTTGGGCCAACCTTTTCCAGGGCGTGTCATTGCTGGTATTTGTAGTGGTGCTGACACCGCTGATTAAAATGGTGCCTGTCGCATCTCTGGCAGCCATGTTGATCTTTGTGGGCTTCCGTTTGGCTGCTCCAAAAGAATTTGTACATGTATACCATATCGGCAAAGAACAGTTACTCATTTTTATTGTAACCGTAATTGCAACCATATCGACGGATTTATTGATTGGGGTAGGCACGGGGATCTTACTTAAATTGATCATGCAATTGATTTCTGGAGTCCCCCTTCGTCACGTTTTCCGTCAGCCCATCAAAATGTCCATTTCGGAAGAGGAATACCTCCTCGAAGTGAGTGGTGCGGCAACCTTCAGCAATTTGCTCAACATCAAAAAACATTTGGATAAGGTGCCTGCTGGCTCCAATGTGCGTATCGATTTGGAAAAATCTCGCTATGTAGACCATACCGTTCTCGAAAACCTGCACAACTACAAACGTGAGCACGAGTTGGGGGGTGGTCAATTTCAGGTGACGGGTATTGAACGGCACAAACCGCTGTCTGATCACCCATTGGCGGCACGTCGTGGCAAAAACGACGACATGATTCAGCGCTCTTAATTTTACCTTGCTTTTACCTGAAGGAAGTCCTTCAAACAGTTCCATACCATTCTTTCTTTTTGATTTTATTTGTAAAATTGTCTTTTTGTATTAATCCGGGTCGGTACTTGTTGTGCCGACCCAATTTTCAAATCAATCACTCGATGAAAAAGTTCGTTTTTACGATCTTAGCCCTCTTTATAAGCTATTGGGCTGTTGCTCAAAGCGGAAGAATAGTTGCCCCTTCCGGTCACGCGTGGTACATGGAAAATGGTACCATTAAACTCAGTGAAAAATGGCTACTGTTTCATGACGTACAATTCAGACGAGCCGATATTTTGCCAGAAGCGCAACAGCTATTGCTGCGTGCTGGCATTGGATACAACCTCTCCAAGTCCATTCAGATCATGGGCGGCTATTGTTTTGTGCAGACCTATCCTTATGGCGATTATCCGGTGAAACATGAGTTTCCTGAAAACCGTTTTTGGGAGCAATTGATCATCAGAGCACCCATTGGCAGGGCTACTTTTATCAATCGTTACCGACTGGAGCAGCGCTACCTTGGCAATAGTACAACCGGAAGCCTGGCCAATCCCCGCTTTGAAAACCGGATGCGCTACTTCGGCCGGATGAACATGCCTCTGCAAAAGGCTGAGGATTATAAATTGTACAGCTTTGTATACGATGAGATTTTCATCAATTTCGGTAAAAACGTAGGGGTCAACATCTATGACCAAAACCGTATTGCCGCCGGGCTTGGCTGGAAGCTAGATAAAAAACTCAGCCTGGAATTGGGCTATATGAACCAGATGGTACAACAACGTGCCCTGCAAGCCAATGGAAAATCGGTACTGGAAAACAACCATACCTTGATTGTTTCCCTGGTGAGTAACTTTTAGTAGCCCTTGACAAGTTTCAGTTTTTAAATTGACAAACGTCATCCATCCCGACCCAGGCTTGCCCGATCTTGCCCTTGATTTCACGCAAAACCTTTACTTTCTTGGTTTTTTTCCAAAAATAATGGCAGTTTTGCTTTTGTGTGACGCAAAAAATTACTTCCTGATTTTTTTTGAGGCTTTTGAATAGGAAGCTCACTTGAAATGAACCGTTCGATT
>JAAFHQ010000529.1 GCA_013298445.1 Chitinophagales bacterium
AGGGTTTTAAAAAATCGTGGTAAGCCGCACAAATCACCGACAACTGATCCAGGTGATTCCAATAATCGTACTGCATCCTCGGCTGGCCCTCATAACCCAGGCTGCCATGCCGATTGGCCACAGGACCCTGGTAGGCGACATGGGCGTAGGCAAATTCGGCGTGCCAAAGGATCAGGTCAATGAGGTCAGGTACATTGTTGTCCCCCAATTCCGTTTTCCAGCGGTCAAATAGCGCCGGATTGGAAGCGTAGTAGAGGCATTCAAAAATGGTTTCGAGCCCGTACGCACCGCCGTCGCGCGAGGGGCCGCCGCCGTAGATTTTGCTCAAATCCGCAATAGTCGCGTCTTCGGAACCCCGCACATCGATGAAAAAGTCATAGGCGAGTTTCGCAGAAACTTTTTCCATCAAATGATCGGCAATCCAGAAGGGAACCGATTGGCCATGCCCATTTACTTCGATGTAAAATTCATCTTTGGTACTGGGGTTAAACGTGCTGAACCAGCCTTCCTGATTCAGCATTTCGCCCTCAAATACCACTTGTTTGTTGCTGGAATTGAGGATTTTGAAGGGCGTACCGTCTTTGGCACCCGGGCAGACAAAACGTTTGGCTTCGCCCAAATTGTAACCTGTCTGATTGACCAAGGGGGTGTTTTGGGCAAAGGCGAACAGGCCGACCAAGAGAAAAATAAAGGTATGAATTGCACTCATTGGGTAAAAAAAGCCCCGGTAAAACCTTGCCGTGTTTTACCGGGGACATGAATGGTATAATTATTTCCAATCTGGATTCTGCTCGATTTTAGGATTGGCCAATAGCTCATCCAAGGGAATAGGGAAGTACCGGTGCTTGGCCAGGGGTTTGCGCTCGGGATACACATTATTCACGGCCTTTGGCACCACAGTGAGGAATGTGTTGGTCCGGGTAAGGTCGTACCAGCGGTCCCCTTCCGCAAAAAACTCCCAGGCGCGTTCCTGAATTACGGCATCGATAAAGGCCTCTTTGCTCAAACCCGGTGTGAGGTCATTCAAACCTGCCCGTTTGCGGATTGGATTGACAAAACCATAAGCGGCAGTTGTAGCTCCGTTCAAGCGGGCTTCTGCTTCTGCTGCAATCAAATACATGTCGGGCAAACGCAGAATGGGGATGTTGGAGATCAAACCTGTGACAGAAATCGGATCCTGGTATTTTTTGATCAAAACGCCTTTGGTGGTAATCGGTGTAATGTCTTTTTGTTTTATAGTCACTCCGCTGCGGTTGACATAAGTGGTATCCAGCAACTGGCGGCGTTTGTCTTTTGGATCAAAAGAATCAAAAAAAGTTTGGTACGCAAACATCGATCCAAAAGAGGTGCGGGAATAATCTGCACCCGCACTACCTGGAGGGCCACAAAGGCTGGTCAACTGGTGGCTACGACCTGGGGAAATTGGAGCAGACTCATAAGCCCACATGTTTTCAACCCGGGCAGCGTCCTCCTTGTCGTAACGGTAAACGTCACGTACATCGGCCATAAGGCTGTACTTGCCGGAACTGATTACTTCCTGGGCTTTTTGCAAGGCTTTGGCCCAATCTTCATTGTACAAAGCGGCTTTGGCGTACAGGGCGTTCACCACTTCTTTGGAAGGACGGCCTTTTTCCACGGCGGGATAAGAAGGCAAACCCGCAGCCAGGGCCTGATCCAGGTCCGCATAAATCTGCTTGTATACATCGGCTTTGAGGCTTTTTGGTAAAATACCTTCTGCTTCCGAATAACTAGGCGTGGTTTTGATGACCACATCTCTGAAGTTCTTGGTCAGGTTCCAGTGGTAAAAAGCCCGCAAAAAGTAGGCTTCGCCGAGGATCTGGTTTTTGCGTGTAGCATCCATCACCGCATCGGGTACTTTGGCTATAACCCAATTGGCTTTTTCGATGCCATCGTAGCAAGATTGCCAGATTTGCATCGGCGACTCGTTGGCACGGCCAGCAGTGCGTTGGGTGGTATAGTTGTCGTCGTAAGCAAAGATGGTCAGGGTATTGCGCCCTACTACCGCCCGAGGGTAGCACTGATCGGCGCTAAAGTCCGACACAATGGTCAGTGCTGGCCCAGCACCCATGTCGCCAATTGGGTCGTACACTGCGACTAACCCTTTTTCGGCGTCGGATGCGGTTTTGTAAAAAGCTTCGGTGTAAATAGAGGAATAAATGGTTTCCTCCAACTCGCAGGACGTGTTCAACAGGCAAAAAGCCAGGCCCAGTCCGATGAATTTATATGGTGCTCGCATGTTTTTTTCTTTTAAAAATCCTTAAAATTTACCCTTAGAAGTTTACCTGCAGGCCGCCGATGAAGGAACGCGCCTGAGGATACACCAGGTTGTCGATGCCGATTACGGTATTGGAACCTGCGAAGGTGTTTACTTCAGGATCAAAGCCGGAGTAATCGGTGATGGTAACGAGGTTGTTGCCGCTTACGTACACCCGGATGTTTTGTAGCCCTTTGATGCCTTTGAAGGTATACCCCAGGGTGATGTTTTTGCAGCGAATGTAAGAACCATCCTCCAACGCGTAGTCACTTACCGGGAGGCGGCCACCTTGAGCAGCACTCACGTATTGATTGCTGGCGTTGGTGGGTGACCAACGGTTCACTACCCCTTCATACAGGTTGCGTTGCCCCAGTGGGTTTTCAAACGACAGGCGGCTGACGTTGTAAATGTCGTTGCCTTGGGTGCCTGACCAGAAGGTGCTCAAATCAAAGCCTTTGAAAGACAGGTTGGTAGAAAAACCAAAGATGACATCAGGGTTAGGGTTGCCTACGATGACTTGGTCAGCTGCGCCAATGGTACCATCCCCATTGATGTCTTTGACCTTGTGGCCTCCCAAACGGCCGTCGTAGCCGGGCAGGATGGTTTCACCAGTTTGGTTGACTCCATCAAACACGAAGGTTTTGATCAAGCCCAACGGTTCACCTACTTTCAGAACGGTGTAGGACGTTACAAAACGCTCCAGGGTGGTGCCACCATCCAGATCCAATACTTTATTGCGGTTGATGGTAGCGTTGGCTGATACGGTCCATTTTAGGGCGCCATCGCTGATGCGGGCGTTGGCCATGAGTTCAAAGCCCTTGTTTTCCAAAGAGGCGAAGTTGCCCGTGATGCTGGTATAACCGGAGCTCAGTGGCAAGGTTTTGATGTACAACAGGTCTTCGGTTGTTTTGTGGTATACCTCCGCCTGGATGCTGAAGCGATCCTTGAAGAAAGCCAAATCAACCGCCAGGGTTGCCTGTTTGGATTTTTCCCAACGCAGCGCCGGGTTGGCAATTCCCGTAGGGTTGATCCCGGTTACATAGGTGTTGTTGAAGGTGTAATCGCTACCGACCGAAGCGACAGTACTCAGCGACTGGTAAGGCGAAATACCCCCAGCATTACCAGTGATACCATAGCCGCCGCGGATTCTGAAGTCAGAGATCCACTTCACATTGTCCATAAAAGGCTCCTGGATAACCCGCCAGGATGCAGATGCGGCAGGGAAAAAGCCGTACTTGTTTTCGGCGCCAAAACGGCTGGAACCATCCACCCGAGCCACCACGTCAATGAAGTATTTATCCTTAAATCCGTAGTTGATCCGGCCCATGTAGGAGTCCAGGCGTTGTTTGCTGCGGCCACTGCTCACGGTGCGGTTGAGCGCCAATTGCACTGCTTCGTTGCGCGTGGCGTCATTGGGGAAACCTGAAGCACTAATGGAATTGCTGTTGCTCAAGTCGGATTGGGTGGCAAAAACACCGGTGAATTTCAGGGTGTGATTTGCGCCCAGGCTGCGAGCATAAGTCAAAATACTTTCGTGCAAAAGCCCGGTAAAGTTGGAATTGGATTTGGAACCCGAGCCTGAGTTGTCATTTAAGTCGCGCACAGCTATAATTGAACGTGGGGAGTAACGATCATTCAAGTTGTTTTGCAAATCGACGTTGAAAGAAGCCTTATAGGTCAGGTTTTTCAAAATCTCAATTTCGCCATAGAAGTTGGCCAAAGTACGGCGCAGGTCAGTTTGGTTCAAGGTTTGGGCAAAGCCCAGGGGGTTGGACACTTCGCGGTAGCGCCCATCCTCTTGCTCGCCGAAGGGGAAGAGTGTACCATCGGCGCGGTAGGGTTTTAGCACTGGAGGCGCACCAATGGCAGCCCCCAGAATACTACCCGTTACTACTGCGCCATCGCCCACTGAAGTAGAGCCTGTAGTGATGCCTGAGTTGATAGAGTAGCTGCCCAAAATGCTGGTCCCCACCTTGAATCTTTTGCTGATGCGGTGATCAATGTTGGTGCGGAAGGAATAACGTTTGAAGTTGGAATTTATCATGATCCCATCCTGGTTGAAGTAATTGAGCGAAACCGCCAGTTGGGTTTTTTCATTGCCACCATTGATGGACAACTGGTGGTTTTGGATGGGTGCTTCCCTGAAGATGAGGCCCTGCCAGTCGACTCCTTCGCCCAGCGAGGCAGGATCTTTGTAATAGGTATTTTTAAAAACCTCATTTTCCACTTGAGCAAACTCAGTCGCGTTGAGTACTGGCAGCGTTTTGAGCACTTTCTGCATGCCGTAGTAGCTGTCGAAAGTCACGCGGGTTGCACCCGCTTTACCTCTTTTGGTCGTAATGAGCACCACCCCGTTGGCCGCACGTGAACCATAAATGGCCGAAGCTCCGGCGTCTTTGAGGATTTCAATACTCTCGATATCACTCGGGTTGATGGTCGACAAGGGGCTGATGTCGTTGATTCCGCCCCCATTGGATACCTGGATTCCGTCCACTACATAAAGCGGTTCGGAGGTTCCGTTGATGGAGTTGGTACCCCGGATGCGGACA
>JAAFHQ010000530.1 GCA_013298445.1 Chitinophagales bacterium
CTCAATGTGCTCAATGGGGTGAATTATCGCCACGTTGAAAACGATTTTATCGATTTCGACCGTGACCGTTTGTTGTACCTGATGCTCTCGACCGAAGGCCCCAAAATAGCCAAAGGAGACGCCAACGGTGACGGGCGCGAGGATTTTTACGTCGGTGGAGCCAAAGACCAGGCGGGTAAATTGTTTGTTCAAAAGCCGGATGGCTCCTTTGTTTCCACCAATGAAACCTTGTTTCAGGCCGATGCGATTTGTGAAGACCAGGAAGCTTTGTTTTTTGATGCCGACCGCGATGGGGACCAGGATTTGTACGTATGTAGTGGTGGCAATGAATTTCCCTCGAGTTCAACAGCATTGATTGACCGTTTGTACCTCAACAATGGCAGTGGAACCTTCAGTAAGTCACCCCAGATTTTGCCTACCTTTCGCTTTGATCCTACTTCCTGTGTTGATGCAGCAGACTATGACCGTGATGGCGACCTCGACCTTTTTGTAGGCGCCCGTTTGGCCCCAATGGTTTACGGCGTACCCATGAATGGCTATATCCTCAACAATGATGGCAAGGGTAATTTCAGTGATGTCAGCCAACAGGTGGCCCCCTTCTTGCAAAAAATCGGGATGATCAAAGACGTGCAATGGACCGATTTTGACGGCGACGGAGACCCCGATTTGATCATCGTGGGCGAATGGATGCCGATTAAACTCTTGCGCAACGATCGAGGTACTTTTACCGACATCAGCGAACAAGCTGGTTTGGCCAATACCCAGGGTTGGTGGAATTGTATCGAATCAGCCGATTTGGATGGAGATGGAGATTTGGATTACGTGTTGGGCAATCACGGCTTAAACTCTCGCTTTCGGGGCAATGCCGAACATCCGGTGGTCATGCAGGTCAACGATTTTGACCAAAACGGAACCGTGGAGCAAATCATGAGTGTATTCAGTGGCAAAGGCACTTACCCGATGTTGTTGCGCCACGACCTGGTTGGGCAAATCCCACAACTCAAAAAGCGCTACCTCAAGTACAAGGATTTTGCGGAGCAAACGGTCGAGAACATTTTCACGCCAATGCAACTGCAAAACACCTTGAAGTACGAAGCAAAGGAAATGCGTACTTGTGTGCTGATGAATGAAGGGAAGGGGCGGTTCAGTTTGCAACCACTGCCCGTCGAAGCTCAACTGTCCCCCAATTTCGGCATCACCATTAAGGATTTTGATGGCGATAAAAAGCTGGATATCATTCTCGGTGGGAATTTTTATGGCGTAAAGCCAGAAATTGGTAGATTTGATTCCAGCTACGGACTCTTTTTAAAGGGTGACGGAAAGGGAGACTTTTCATCCATCCCCGCCCGTCAGTCAGGATTTCGCTTGGAAGGAGAAGTACGCGATTTTCAAGTCATTAAAATTAAAGGAAAAGAAGTGCTACTCGTAGCCAGGAACAATGAGCCTTTGCAATTGTTTGAATGGAATCCATAACCAAACCACTCCGCCATGACAGCACTATTAAATGCCTCGGCGGCAAGGCTTTTTTTCTGCATTACCCTTTTAATTCCTTTACTGGGCCTGGGCCAAAACACCTTCCCCTGCGACGGATCATTTTACCTCGTTAACTTCACCAGTGGTGGCAGTCAGCTGGAACGCCTTATTCCTGACGCCAGTACTGGAAAAATAATTGCAAGCACCATTCCCCTCAGCGAGCCCCGGCGGAAAATCACCTGCCTGGGCTACAGTGTAATCGACCAGTACCTTTATGCCTTGGATTTTGATACCTATGACTTGTTGCGCATTGATAGTAAAGGGCAAATTGAGGTGCTGGGGGTCCCGGTCAATCTGGATACTAAGCTAAAATACCACGCCGGGCATGTAACTCCCTTGGGTCGTAGCTTAAGTATCATTGGCAGAGACCCAGCTACACAATTTGATAAGACCATTTACAACATCAATCTCCAGGGAGCTCCTTATTTTGCTTCCAGTCAAGCTTTGATCAGTGCTTTGCCCGTTCGGCTCAATGATTTGGCTACCCACCCTTCACTGGGGGTTACTTATAGTTTTGATGCCAAAGGAAAACGTTTGGTTGATGTGGGTGGGGGCTTGGTCAGCACCTTTAATTACCCTGTCACCAGTGAATATTTATCCGCACTGTACTTTGATAAAACAGGAAACCTGTACGCTTACGGCAACCCCATTGCTGAAGATGACGCCCAAACCCATTTTTATGTCGATCGCCGTACTGGCAAAATGCGGTCTTTGGGTAAAGGCTATCAAGGTCGGGAAAGTGATGGCTGTTCTTGTCCCTATTCTCTTGATTTTGGGATGAAAATCACGCCAACTCAAGTCTTACCTTGCTCCGAAATCACCATTGAGTACACCTTTTTTAACGCCACCGGGGCCAATTGGCAGGATTTGGTTTTTAGGGATTCATTCCCTGCCGGTGTAACCATCAAAGCCATTGAAAAAAACTCAGCCAATCTGAGCACCATCATCGGTGGAGTAGGGAGTAATGTTTTTCGGCTCATCAACATGAACCTCATTCTGGAGGCCAATACGATCCGCCTCAGAGCATGGGTAGACGAATTACCCCCCGGCAAATACAGTGCCCAGGCCGCCTTGCAGTTTTTGCCCGCTTTGTACGGGGAACCCCTGGTTTCGGACAATTTGTTGAGCAATCAAGCGCGTGATTCCGCTTTTTTCAACGTAGTTGAACCCAAATCTTTAAAACTGAGTAGCAATCTCCGTTTTTCCTGCAATGGAGATACCGCCTACGTTGAAGCACCCCTGGAAGCCCTGAATTACCAATGGAGCGACGGTAGTACCGGAAAAACCCTGGTGACTACCCGCAATGGCCGTTATTCACTGTTGGCCAAAACACCTTGCCTGGATTATGTGGACACCATTGAAATTGGTGAGCGACCTGCTGCCTTAAGGGCGGCCATCCAATCTCCAGGCCGCCTCGAATCTGGCGACCAAATTTCGCTGGCTTACACAGCTACGGGCAAGGGCCCACTTACCGAAAGCTGGTCCACATCTGCGGGGCTTGAGTTGAGTTGTAAAGATTGTACCAGTCCAGGTTTAAGCGCGCTCAGTTCAGGGACAGTCTACCTACAAGTGCACAATACCCAGGGATGTATCGCCCTTGACAGCGCCTTCATCGAGGTAGTGCCCGTCCGCAAAGTTTACATCCCCAACGCCTTCAGCCCCAATGGCGATCAACTCAACGATCAGTTTTATGTACAAGGGCGGGATGGGGGCCAAATTGTACAGTGGCACATCAAAGATCGTTGGGGCAATCTTGTTTTTGAAAAAAAAGACCTTGCCCTCAATGACCCCAGTCAGGGTTGGGATGGCACTTTCCGCGGCCAACGCTGTGCTGCGGGTGCTTTTTTGTACGAGCTGGAAATTGAATTCCCCGATGGCGCGCGGAAACAGTTTAAGGGAGAAGTGAAATTGTTGCGCTGAAAAATAGGATGTCCATAGTTGCGTTGTTGATTTATTACCCATAAATTTGAAATAAAAAATGCAACTTACCATAGAGATAAAAAACGAGCTGGCTTTCAAGTTGAGAGATCAAGCACAACTAAATGGTGTTGACCTTGGGCAATACATTGCCATGCTTATTCAAGATAAATTGCCTCATTCTGTAGAAAAGACAAGCAGCAAACAAGCGCTTAGCCCAGAAGAAACGCATCTTTTTCAAAAAATCAATTATGGCTTTTCAGAATCTTTCTGGGCTCGATTCAAAGAATTAAACACCAAAAGGGGCGAAAATAAATTGGATGAAAAGGAAAGACTAGAGCTTATCTCATTAACAGATGAAATGGAAAAAGCTAATGTTGAAAGAATTAAAGCGCTAATCACACTGGCTCAAATTCGTGAAACAGACCTTGAAAGTTTAATGGCCGAATTGGGAATCCTTTATGGGAAAGATATCCAAAAAGATTAGGCAATTGGTTGCTGATCGTGCAGAACACTGTTGTGAATATTGGTTGTCTCAAGCTAAGTTTTCGCCGGATTACTTTTCGATTGAGCACATTATTCCTTCAATCAAACAAGGTGTTGATCATCCGGACAACTTAGCCTATTCTTGCCTGAGCTGCAACAACCATAAATTTACTGCAACTTTTGCTCTAGATCCACTTACTGGTCTCGCAGCACCTTTGTATCATCTTAGACAAGACAATTGGAACGTACATTTTCGTTGGAGTGATGATTTAGCTGAGTTAGTAGGTATTTCTCCTTCTGGTAGAGCTACAATCGAAAGGTTACATTTAAACCGAGAGAATGTAGTAAATCTTCGGCGATTGTTGATTCCGATCGGGAAACACCCGCCGTATTGAATCCCTTGAAATTTTTAATGCTCAACTTGAATAATATGCGTTACATTTTCCATTCCCTAATTGCTTTGCTATTTCTAACTTCTGCAAATGCCCAAAGCAATAAATTCCAAGCTGGCGAAATATTACTCAAAAACGGCATCCAAAAAACCGGCTACATCCTCGGGCAGTTTCACCTGGATGCACCCAAAGGCGTCTACTTCAAACCCGATGAAGTTACCAAGTCCGAATACCTGGAATTTAGCGACATCCAGGAAGTTCGTTTTGGCGAGACCTTGCGCTACATCACCCATTGTACCCAAAATACAGCTCAGGAGCGTTGCCATTGGTTAAAAACCTTGTTGATTGGCAAAGTCAGCTTGTACCAGAGCGCTTCCGATGAAGGATTGTACTTTATGGAGGAAGGGGGGATTTTTAATGGCATCCGCAGCCCCAGTTTTGAAGGAACGCTTAACCTGCTCAAGCGCAAGTGTGAGGGCTTTGTAGCACCT
>JAAFHQ010000531.1 GCA_013298445.1 Chitinophagales bacterium
CGCAACGAAATGACCCAACGCGATTTTGGCGTAGGCGCTCAAATCCTGCGCGACCTTGGCATCTGTAAACTGCGCTTGTTGACCAATCACCCCCGCCGTAGGGTAGGTCTGATTGGATATGGATTAGAAATTGTGGAGAATGTACCGTTTTGAGCCTAGGGAAAATTGAGTAAGGGGATGAACGACACGACTTTGTGACCACAAAAAACGGCACAAAGTTGTGTCACTTTTATTAGCAAATCTATTGAAATCAATAGCTCCTATACCCCCGAATACCCGAAAAAATCCGTTCAATAAACCGCCGTTCTTCAGTAATGATGCGGGCTTCCCCGTACAATTCCTCATCGCTGGGAACCAGTTTCCCTGCGGTAGTAATCATTTTATTGGGGAAAATAACCTCAACTGCCACTTCCGATTTTTCGCCATCGTCACGGGGGGATAAGGCTTTCCAGGCTACTATCCCCTCCAGTACACCAAACTCCTGAAAGTCCAGGCTTTCCAAACGTACTACTACTTTTTGGTTGAGTTTAACCCGGCCTGAGCGATTAAAAGGAATGAACATTTTGCCAATTATCTCTTTATTTTTGTTGGGGATAACCACCATCAATTGTTCATCTTTGTACACAAAGCTGTTCTCAGCTACATTTCTGCCCACAATTTGAACCAGCCCACTGCGGGGAGATTCAATAAGGTGGCGCGCCTTCCAGGTATTAACCCCCTCCCGCAAGCGGTTAAAGGACTCTCTTAGCACATCCGAAGCAAAATTGGTTTCATTGTCGGCACCACTTTCGAGGCTGCGCACCTTGATCCGTAGTGCAGAAAGTTCGGATTCCCGGTCGCGGATTTCGGTTTCAGTGCGAATCAGTTCTTTGTTGAATTCCATGATCCGGCTCTGTACCCGATTGACATCTTCCTGAGAGGCTTGATTCACCGAGACGAGGTGTTCTTTGTTTTTACGTTCTTGCTCAGCTACGGCTATCTGCTCTTGAATCTGCCTGCGCATTTCCTTTTGGTAGTCAAGGCTTCGATCCAGACGACTAATTCTACTCTGGGAGGAACGCAAATCGGAACTGGAAAGGTCTTTGTACATCTCCGAGTTGTACTTGAGTTGTACATCCTGGAAATCAAATAAATCTGCTTGCAATTCTCCAAGCACCAAATTGGTGGGGACCTTGAATCTCAACAAGTCTTCGTCCCGCATACTGGCTAGTGCCGTGATGTAATCTTCAAGGGTCAATACGTGGCGGAAATTGGCGGTGCCGCGAAAGACAATCAAGGCCTGTCCTGAATCCACCTGGGTATTGTTTTTTACCACAACTTCATCGATGCGATTGGCATTGGGTGCCGTAATTCGTACAGGAGGGTCTTTGGAAACCAAACGAATATCTGCCTCCACCACATCAGGATATTTCACCAAAAAAGACAACCACATCAAAACCACAAACAGGGCAAATGCGGTCAGGCTACCCCAACGCACCATCCAGGAGGGGGGGGTACCCAGAATCTCCTGTACTTCCTCACTGCGGATTTCAATGTCTTCTAATTCTTTCATTTTATTGGTTTAGGAGGTTGAGAAAGGTTGAGGAAGGTTGAGGCTGCCGCGAGCTATTTTGACAATGACGCTGGCGGCAGCCTCAACCTCCCTAAACCATCTCAACCTTCTCAACTAATCAAGAACCAAGTTCCAACTGATTTTTTACCAACTGATAATACGCTCCCCGCAAGTAGGTCAACTCGGAGTGAGTGCCTTGTTCCACAATTTCCCCATCTTCAATCACGATGATGTTGTCGGCGTTCATGACGGTACTCAGGCGATGCGCCACGATGATCAGGGTTTTGCGCCGGAAATATTCATCCAGATTTTCCATGATCACCATCTCGTTGAACACATCCAGCGCGGTAGTAGCTTCATCGAAGAACAGGTATTCCGGGTTTTTGTACACGGCGCGGGCAATGTACAAACGTTGTTTTTGGCCCTGGCTCAAGCCGAGTCCTTCCGAGCCAATTTTGGTATTGTAGCCCATTGGCAAAGCTTCGATAAAGCTTTGGATGTTGGCCACTTTTACTGCACGAAGCAGTTTTTCCTTATCGATTATTTCGTCACCCAAGGCTACGTTGCGCGCAATGGTGTCGTTAAAAATGTACCCTTCCTGCATTACCACCCCGCATTTTTCCCGCCAAATGCGGTTGCTGAGGTTGCGCATCAACACATCCCCCACCCGAATGGTGCCTTCACTGGGTTCGTAAAAATTGAGGAGTAGTTTGAGCAAGGTTGTTTTTCCACTGCCACTCCGGCCCACAATCGCAGTGGTTTTACCTTTGGGAATGCGCAAATCCAATCCCTTGAGTACCATTGGTGAATTGGGGCCTTCGTAGTGAAAGCTCAGGTTGTCGATCACGATGTCGCCCGTTTCCGGCAAAATGGTCATTTTTTCCTGAGGGTTTTCTTCATCCTCCTTCAGGTGGATTTCGTTGATGCGCTCCATGCTGATGGAGGCTTCCTGCCAGGCTTGTAAAAAGTCGACCAAACGGTTGATCTGGTTATTGAGTTGTCCGATGATGTACTGCGCGGCGACGAGCATGCCCAGGCTCATTTGTGCATTGACCACAGCTTGAGCGATCAGGTAAATGATCAAGAGGTTTTTACCTTCATTGATGGCTACTGCCCCCGCGCGTTGCAATTGTTCGACCCGCAGCTCACTCATATTCGTGCGAAACAAACGGGCTTGACCCCGTTCCCAAGCCCAGCGTTTTTGTTTTTCAGCATTGTACAACTTGATCTCCTGCATGCCATTGACCATCTCCATGAGGTTGACCTGGTTTTCGGAGGATTGGGCAAAGTGGCGGTAGTCCAGGTCACGCCGCTTTTTCATAAACCAGTTTACCCACAGAAAATTCACAAAAGTACCGATCAGGAAAACCAGAAACACTTGAATATTCCAGGAGGCCAGGATGATCCCAAAGGCCAAGAGGTTGAAAAAGGAGAACGCCGAGAGCAAGGTAGTTGAACTCAAAAAACGTTGCACCCGCTCATGGTCGGAGATGCGTTGCAACAAGTCGCCCATGACCCGGCTGTCAAAAAAACGGATCGGCAGCCGTGTCAACTTGATCAGGTAATCGGAAATCAAACTGATGTTGACTCGTACCCCGACGTGCAAAAGAATAAAAGTACGGATGTATTCAATTAAGATTTGGGTCAAAAACAAAACGCCTTGCGCAACCAATACGAGGGTGATGAAATTGAGATTGCGGTTGCCAATGCCCACGTCCACTACCCCACGGATGAGGAAGGGGAAAATGAGTTGCAACAACATGCCCAAAAACAAACCCACACACAGCTGGATGACCAGGTTGGAATAATTGCGGAAATATTTGGCAATGTAGCCAATGCCACCCTTGTTTTGTTTTTCGCCATCGCGGGAATAAAACTCGGGGGTGGTTTGTAACAAGAGGACTACTCCATGCGGTTCTTCTTCTTCAGATTCGACGATCCAGTGCCGCATGAACTCGTCTTTGTCCAATTGATAACGCCCTTTGGCAGGGTCGGCAATCCAAACGCGGTTTTTGTACACGCGGTAAACAACAACAAAATGCTCATTTTCCCAGTGCACCACACAAGGCATAGGAATCACTGACGCCAACTGCTCGAAGGTTGTTTCTACAGCCAGGGTTTGCATGCCGATGGATTCTGCTGCATCGCTGATACCCAGTAGGGTTACGCCCTGGCGGCCTACGTGACTGAGTTCACGCAGGTATTCCAGTGAGTAAAATCGACCATAATGACGGGCAATCATCCGTAGACAAGTTGCGCCACAGTCCATTTTGTCGAGCTGTTGATAAATAGGAAAGCCGTCGTAAATCATGGTTCTCTCTCTGCTTCAGGGGGTAGTTTTATTGTTGGTGTATTCTCAGTGATTATCGTTTAGACGTAAGCTCTTTTACGGTGTTACAAATTTTAATGGGCAATATAAGTTTTTTGTGCAAAAAAGTGTAACTATTTTATTTAGTTACTCACATTACGCAGTTTTTTACCGCAGAGTTTCACAGAGTATTCACGGAGTTTCTTTTAGTTTAAAGGAGTTTGCCACCTGCGGTGGCGAGCGTTCGGGCACTTCTGAAATTTGATTTTTTCGTACCAGATGTTGTTCAGTGCGGCCTCTGAGCACTCTTTGCCATCGCAGATGGCCTAACTTAAAAACTCCGTGAAACTCTGCGGGTACTCTGTGAAACTCTGCGGTAAAAAACTTGCGTAATGTGAGTTAGTCTTTCAATTTTACAATGAATTCCTGATACAAAAATCGTTTTTCGCTGTTTAATCGCAGTAAATAAGTACCCGATGGAAGCGCTTGGATACCAATCCACTCATTCACCCGCAGCTGTTGCCCCAACTTCCGCCGCCAGACTACCCTACCCGTCAAATCAAGCAACTCCAGTTCCAATGGCAGTACCTCTTTAAGTTGCAATTCCACTTGCAAAACATCCTGGGTGGGATTGGGAAACACCCGGGCTGCTTCAACCAGGGTAAAATCCAACGTGGCCGTAGAAGTGACCAAAACCGACTCCCCACTCTGGCAGTTTTTGCTGTCAGTAATCGTCAGGAAATACGTGCCTTTGGGGATATTGCTCAGGTTGTCGGTTGTTGCATTGTTGCCCCATTGGTACCTATAGGGCGGCGTGCCGCCACTGGGTTTGGCCTGGATGGAACCATTCGCCAAATCCCCTTTGGGCTGAACCACCGTAAAGTTGGCGCGGATGGGATCTGGTTGAGTGACTGAATAGGTAAAAAACAGGGAACAATTG
>JAAFHQ010000532.1 GCA_013298445.1 Chitinophagales bacterium
TGAGGATGCAAGGTAGAACAATGTCCAAATACATCGCCGCAGAGCAGCCCCAGCGTTCGGGATGCACTGAGTTGGATGTCATGGCGATAGAAACGCCCCAATGGAATATCAAGGGATGGGGAATGGGAATTGATTGGGACATCCCCCCTGTGTATGAATTTATGGTGACTTCTGGAGAATGTGAGGAGCAATATGCTGATTGTAAGCCATCTAAGGAATCAGTTGAGTCGTATAAATACTACCAGCGCTTGGCAAAAAAAAGGCCAAAGGGCTGTGATTTTGTGCCGGATTGCTGCAACAAATTGCTGGCTGAAGTACTATTTCAGAAGCCCGATGATTTGTTTCCAACTCAGGTATTGCTCAGTGTCAGTTTATGCATTAATGAGACAGGGGTAAAAACTAGGGAGCCCCAAGTGATGATTGCCTATGCTAAAGGGAACATTAGTATCGAGAACCAAAGTATGGAACTCATTGATCAGAAAAAGATTGGCGCTTGTGGCGTTGAATTCAAATATCGAATTGGGGTAACGGTTGTACGTAAGATCAATGGTATAAGTGAAGAACGAAAAGAAGTGGTCAAAGAGGTTTCTTTTTTATTTGAAGCTGAATAAAATAACTAATAAATATTCCAAAATATGCTGAAAGAGATTGGTATTCTTTTTGTGATTTCTTTCTACCTCTTTGCTTGCCAGCAAAGAGAGGCAGTACCTAATTTTCCGTCGGATGACAGGGCCTTTTTTTTTGACTATTCAGCACTTAGTCATTTGAATTCCAGTATAGTGCAAGTTTATTCAAAACAAACAATGCTCGCGAATAAATTTGTTAAACCAGGTCTAATCTTTACCAAGGCTCAGCAAGATACCATCAAAAAAATCATCAAGCTTACCCGTCAGAAACTTCCTGAAACTTACATTGATACAGTAATGCATACTTTTGGTTTTCCAGCATGGGACAAGGGCTGTTTATTGTCTTCGGGTGAATCGGGTTCCTGGCTATACTATGTACCCCTGATCAGAAAGAATGGACGCCGGATGAATGGTTTTTTGTGCCTTCGTTTTGAAAACTATCGGCTTTTATCCTCCAGAGTATGCGATAGTGACCTATTAGAACAGTTCAAACCTTCTGATCCAGAAGAAGAATTTAGTGTATTGTTGCATGTTTTGACCAATGTGCTAAACTTTAAAGCCTTTGAAAGCACAATTTTTCGATGGGAAGAGTGTTTTTTCGATCAAGAACTACAAGGAATGAAAAATAGGCTAGTAAGAGATGGATTTGACCTGAGTAGGCCTATGTTTGTATTTATTCACGTTGCAAATGCATGTTATGCCATGCACTTTTTTCAAGGCAAGCTCAATGGGGGCTTAAACCTGAGTTGCTTGAATTATGAAGATTGGCAGCAAATTGTTTCTGCGGATGGTTCAAGTGCGCCGTTTCTGGTACTACCTCTTTCTGACTATGAAATGTTACAATGAGTTAACACGACTATCTCCTCTTTTCTAATGTCGCGAATCAGGTAAACCGTCGAAAAAAAATAGTAAGTCTATGATTTATGCAGCTTACATTGCATATTTGTGTCGCATTTTTGAAACCGACTAAAAATCAAGTCCAACCTACACTGCCATCAGGCTACCCCGAATAGAGGAAAGCGGTAAACACATTCTGTAAACTTGTTTTGTCCCAAAACCTAAAATGGTCTGTAACAACACAGACTAATTCTACGACTGTTATTTTATCAACCAAATAAATCATTTATGAAGCTTTTGCATTTTACACTCACAGGAATGCTGTTGCTCGTAGGGCTTTGCCTTGGGGCGCAGACCACAGTTCGAGGGGTCATTACCTCGACTAAAGGCGGTGAGCCACTTATTGGCGCAACCGTGGTAGTCAAAGGCACTACAGTAGGTACCACTACTGATGTTGATGGAAAGTTTGAATTGCAAGCTGATCCATCCAAGGATGTCCTTTCATTGAGTTATACGGGCTTCACTTCGCAAGAGGTTGTACTGAATGGTCGTACCACCATTAACCTTCAAATGGAAGAATCCATTGCGCTTTTGGGCGAAGTCATCGTAACTGCTTTTGGTGAATCTACCCGTGAAAAATTTACGGGATCAGCAACTACCGTAGGTGCTGAGCAAATTGCCAAACGCCCAATCACAAACATCAGTCAGGCGATAGCAGGGGCTGGTTCCGGGATTCAAACTACTGTTGGCGGTGGCCAACCAGGTTCTACTCCGGCCATTCGTATCCGCGGTTTTGGATCAATTTCTGCATCCAACGCCCCATTGTACGTAGTAGATGGTATCCCTTATGATGGAGCAATTGCCAACATCAACCCAGATGACATCGAAAACATCTCTATCCTGAAGGATGCAGCCTCTACCTCTTTGTATGGCTCAAGAGCGGCCAACGGGGTGGTGATGATTACAACTAAAAAGGGTACTCCAGGCAAAAGCCAAATCAATGTGAAGTATACCCGTGGTACTTCAGAGCGTGGTTTGCCCGAATACGACCGCTTGAATGCTGCACAGTACTATCCCTACATGTGGGAATCTTACCGCAACAGTTTGATGTCACGTACGGCAAGTCCATTGACATTGGAAGCAGCCAGTGCGGACGCTAGTGCTAAGATTGTAGGATTGTTAGGCTATAACGCTTACAATGTAGCAGCAGCGGATTTGGTGAGTACGGCAGGGGTACTGAATCCTAGCGCACAATTGATCTACAAAGAAGAAGACCTGAATTGGGAAACTCCATTGATCAGAGAAGGTGTGCGCAATGAATTGAACGTCAACCTCAGTGGAGGGGATGCAAACTCTAATTATTACGCTTCTTTTGGCTATCTGGACGACAAAGGCTTTTTGATTCGTTCGGATTATAAGCGCTACAATGCACGTTTGCAGTACAACAATCGTTTGAAGTCCTGGGTATCATTTGGAGTGAATATAGCCTACAACAATACCACGTCTAATCAGGATGATGCCGGTGGAAATACCTCGTTCGTGAACCCCTTCTTTTTTTCCAGAGGGATGGGACCTATTTATCCGGTATATGCCTACGACCCGAAAAATCCTGGTCAGTACCTGCTGGATGCCAATGGCCAGCGCCAGTACGATTTTGGAAACTTGACTGCTTTGGGCTTGCCTAGCCGCCCCCAATACGGTGGCCGACATGCTCCTGCTGAAACAGAGTTGAACCAGAATTTTTTCCGCCGCAACTTTTTCAGCGGACGTACCAATGCTGAAATTTCTTTCTTGAAGGATTTCAAATTCAAGGTTAATTTCGGTGCTGACTACAGCAACACCAACGGCAATACTTATGGTAACCCAATCATCGGTGATGGTGCTCCCGCAGGACGAGCAACCATCGACTTTACCAATCAGTTGACCCTCAACCTGAATGAGCAGCTGACTTACAAAAAAACGATTGGAGTACACAGCATCGATGTATTGGTGGGTCATGAAAATTATGACTACAGCACCAATTTCCTGACTGGTTCCAGATCACAGCAAATCCTGGATGGGAACATCGAATTGGTCAACTTCACGACTACAACTAACCTTTCGTCGGAAGCTGATCTCAACCGCCAGGAAGGGTACTTTGCCCGCATCAACTACGACTTCAACAACAAGTATTTCTTCACCCTTTCTGGACGCAGAGATGCGAGCAGTAAATTTGAAAAAGAAGTACGCTGGGGAACATTCTTTGGGGCTAGTGCGGCTTGGCAAATCCACAATGAAGCGTTTTTAGACGGATTAAACTTCATCAGTAAACTTAAATTGCGGGCTTCCTACGGCCAAACGGGTAACAATGGTGGCATCAGTTTTTATGCCTGGCAACCTTTGTACAACCTGGGCTGGAACAATGCGACTGAAGCGGGTATCCTGCAAGGTAGTTTAGGAAACCGTGTATTAAGCTGGGAGTCAAACAATCAAACGGACGTCGCTTTGGAGTTCGGATTCTTCAAAAACCGCATTTCAGGTACGGTGGAGTATTTCAACCGTGAGTCGGATGACTTGTTGTTTGCTGTACCTCTACCACTTTCTTCCGGTACTGCTTCACAGACCCGCAACATCGGGGCCATGTTCAACCGTGGATACGAATTGGAGCTCAACATTGTTCCAGTTGAAACGAAAGATTTTTCCTGGGAAATCAGTTTCAATTCTACCACGTACAAGAACCAAATTACCCGGATGCCAGAGAGCACCAAAGAAATCATTTCTGGTACCAAAAAATTGAAAGAAGGGACATCCATTTATGACTTCTGGTTGCGCGAATGGGCTGGTGTTAACCCAGCCAATGGTAACTCCGAGTACCGGGCCATCTCTTATGTAGCAACAAACTCTCGCATCACCGAAACTGGCGATACACTTACCACTAGTTTGAACAATGCTCGTTTCCGCTACAATGGTTCGGCAATCCCTGATTTTACAGGTGGTTTGACCAATACGATTGAGTACAAAGGTTTTTCTTTGTCGGTATTGTTCATTTACCAGATTGGTGGTTTGATTTATGATGCTGCTTATGCGGGTTTGATGTCTTCCGCAGGTTATGGTGCTTCCAAACACGTAGACGTGTTGAACCGCTGGCAAAAACCTGGCGACATCACCGATGTACCACGTGCGGATTTGGGTCGTTCGGTTGATTTTGACGGTGGATCAGACCGTTGGTTGACTGATGCTACTTCACTGAACTTGCGGAATATCTCTCTGACCTATTCAATCCCTTCCAGTCTTGCCAAAAAGGTTAAAATTCAAGGCGCACAAATTTTTGCGAGTGCCGAAAACCTGG
>JAAFHQ010000533.1 GCA_013298445.1 Chitinophagales bacterium
TAAGTGGTGATGAGAATTTGACCCGCTTTGGCTCTTTCAATCTCAGCGTCGCGATTCCCTTCCCCAAACAGGATGGGGGTAAGATCGGGTGTGAATTTGCCGATTTCAGCTACCCAGTTGCGGCAAACCGAAGCGGGCGCAACCACCAAGGCGGGCCCTTGATCAGCGCGCAGTTGCAGCAAGGCCAGCGCTTGTACCGTTTTTCCCAAACCCATATCATCGGCCAAACAGGCGCCAACTCCCCAATCCGAGAGGCGACACAACCATTCAAAACCTTCGATCTGGTATTCGCGCAAGGTGGCCCGAAAATTTTGCGGCACGGTGTAATTCCGTTCAAAGGCGTCTTTCATCCTTTGAATCGACTCCTTGAAGCGTTTGTCCGCCTCTACCTGATCCAGCAAGGAGGCAAAACCTTCCAAGGCAGGTGCTGCCAGAGGATGCAGCTGGAAACTGCCATCCTTGTTGGGCGACATCAAGGCATTGATTTCTTGCAGGCGACGGCGAAATTCTTCGGTCAATGCCAAAAACTGCCCGGGGCCGATTTCGACAAAACCATTGCGTTTTTGCTGCGACAACTCGATCAATTGGCGCATGTTCAGCACCATGTTTTCATCTACCCGCAATTCACCATTGACATTGAACCAATCCTGCCCTGAACTGATTTTCATGCTGAACTGCCCCAGGCCAGCTACCCGCGTAATGCGAAACTTCTCACCTTTGGGCCATTCCAGAATGATGTCCTGGTTGTCAATGAAGGGCTGTAATTGTAGCAGCAGTTCGAGGCAGAGGTCCGCGTCTTCCAGTTCCCAGATGTTGTTGTGGGGGATGTTGTCGCGCAGCACACTTACCGATTCCAGCAAGTGCGCCTGTTTGAGCAATTCTATTTCCAGGTCGCGCTCGGTGCGCAACCATTCTTCGCCTACCTTCGCCACAAGATTGACTTCACCTTCACCAGCCCGCAGATAGGGTGGATTATCAGCAAAGGGTTTGACGTACAATTCCACGTGGAAACCATCGCCCACAGGTAGGAGGTGGACACAGGGGCGGGCATCAGCAGGTACTTCGCGGGCCTCTTCGTTGAGTCCAACCACGGTTGATTCTACATCTACCAGCGCCATCAAACCCGCCAGGGCATCTTTGAGGCGGCTTTGAGCGTGATGGGGTACAAAGAGTTTTTGCTTTTGCAGCGCTTTGGCCACTTTATAATGCTCCTCGGTGTATTCGATCAGCTTGTAACGCGTGGGCGATTCTTTGGTGATTTCGTAGCCCACATTGTCGATTTCGTGAGAAAAAGACAACTCGTAACCACCCTCTACTTCGCGGGTTTTAAGCACAGGTTTTTCGGCCAACAATTGCACGGCAATCTCTGGCGATTTCATCAAAAACAGAAGCGGGTGCCCCACGAGACTGGGGAAAACGGCCTCCGTATTGAGTTCGTATTGTTCAAATCCGACCCTGGTTACTGCTCTTTTGACGGCAGTCATATCCTGTTCGGTCATACCTTTGACTTCGCGGTTCATCAGGCGGTTGAGCGAGATGTTTCGGCCAGAGGTCCAGCCTTTTTTACCAAAGGTTTGTTCTTTGGCCACGGCATCGTAGCGTTCAAAATCGACCAGCCAGATGACCCGGGTTGCTCCTTCAACAGCAGAAGGTTTTACTTTTCCAGTCAGGTTAAACAGGGCATTGAGGGCACTTTCCCATATTTCTACTTTGGGAAAAATCTGGACCATGGGAGCCCAATTGTCTTCCTCATCCTCCAGCGCCTGCATACTGGTTTCCCAGCGGGTATTTTTAGGGTCTAGATGGTGCAAGGTAGCCCAAAGCTGCCAGGCCAACCAACGATAACCCTTGGATTTGAGGTCTTCTGCCAAGCTTACCAGTTCCTGTTCATCCAATGCACTATCATCTACCCAAGCTACCGACAAGGCCTGGAAAAACAAGGCAATGTTGTGGTTGGGTGGAAAACCGAGGGTTTGTTTAGCTTGCTCCAAAGTGCCCGTAAAGGAGCCCAAAACTGCCTCCAGGTACATGTACACAGTTGTGTAATTGCCTTCTTGTTTGATTTGTCGACGAAGCTCCTCCAGCAATGCATTTGAAGTGCCCATATCCAAATCCTTGCAGCGCGCCAATAAGTAAAAAATGCCATTGAGGGCAGGCAAAAGCGATTTATTGTTGCGGGTTTGTTTGCGGTAAGACTTTTGTGACAAATCAAAACCCAAGGCGGACTCGGCGTATTTACCCTTTACAAAATGATGTTGGGCAGCAAAACCATACTGGCTGAATTCATCCAGGTATCCCGAAAGTTTGCCTACTACATCCCAATCGCCTTGAAAAACGGCGATTTGGCACATCAGGCGCAAAACGCTGCTGCGTTGATCCGGATTGTTAGGCAGGTTTTTGGAATCCAGTAAATAATGGAAATAGCCATCCCTTGGTTCCAAATACAACAGCACATGGGTCAGGTGGGTAATCAACAATTGGTGCCGAATCCCGGAAGGTGCTTTTTCTAATTTGTCCTTGTCAAAAACCCTGGGCAAAAAGATGCGCCAAATGGGTTCACCTGTTTTAGGTGAATGGGTTTCGGCAATCTGAATCTCTTTGGTAAAAGTGGCCAGGTCATTTTGGTAATAGGCCAGTCGTGCATTGCGAAAAGCCCGTTTGGCTTTGTCGGGAGAATTGGTCAACCACCATTCGGAATCAGAAAAACGTTTGACAGAAGGGATGGCTTTGGCAAAGTCGGGTTCGGTCAAAAACTCCTGATCGAGCAAATAATCAGCAAACTCAGGGTCAACTACGTAGCGATCGGCTTTTTCGCGGGTTAAAAAACCACTTTGTACCAGACGATTCAAATTGTTGCGCAAGATCGCCTGGCTGAAACTCACCTTAAAGCGGGCGTCGGTGATGATGTAGCTGAACTTGTTGATGTTCATGCCTTCATAGGCGATGGCCAGGATGCGCAAGACCAATTTGTCGTCGGGGGAAAGTGCCCGATAATCCCGGTATAATTGTTCAGCTGTTTTGCGGGTGGCCAAAGTTTGTACAATGACCGGGTCTTTTTCCAGTTTTTCCCGCAATTCCATAAATACTGCCACCCGATGTTTACAAATCGGGCCGGCGTAATAGGGACAGGAACAATCGTGCTCTTCAACCTTGCCATCTTCCAGCAAGATGTCAACGCGGTATTTGTCGCTGTCACCACGCACCAGGGCTTGCCATTGGTTGGGGCCTGCGGGGGCTAATTCCTGCACAGCATCTTCCAAAAACAGGAGTTTACCCCGTTCCAAAATGGTGGGGTGGATGTATCGTTCCAAGTCTTTAAGTGGAAAAGACATACGTTATTTACCTTTCTTTAGTCATGATCAATTGAATGCTTTGCTGCTGCAACAAGCGGTTGAACGCCGCTACGTCGTTGGTTTTGATCGCTTTCAATTGGTTTTGCAATGGGGCAAAAGCTTTTTTCAAGTCTTCCAATCTTTCATAACAACCAGCGTTGGGGCGATCGTCCTGGTTGTTTACAATCGAGTACAAATAAGCCATCTGGTCGTCGATTTGGGAAGGGTAATTGATGGGGTCTTGCCCTACCTCACTTTTGGTTTGGATCAATTTTTCCTCCAAATCGTTCAATGATTTGACCAGAGGGTCGCCCGCCGTTTTGATGGCCTTGGCCACATTGGGTTTGTATTTGCTGCTGCGTTCCAACACGTCTTTGATTTGGGCTCGCCAGGAGCGCAAATCGGCGATGGTGGTATGGCAGGTGTTGAACAATTCTTTTACCTGCATGGCCAACTCGTATTGGGCTTGCAAGTCGGCATCACTTTGGGTCCAGCGTGGGTCTTTTTTGATTTCCAACGGTTGTTCCTGCCGTGTGCCTTTGTATTCCAGCACAATTTTGTGCACACCGGGCATAGCCTTTACCGGACTCATATCGGCCAAGGAAAATTGCGCAGCAGGCAAGGATTCGGGGCCTTCGTAAGTCAAATCCCATTCGAGCCTATTGAGGCCATCACGCCAAACCAATAGCTCTTCTTTGTCGCCAGGACTGGAAGCGTATACTTTCCTGGTCTTTCCTTGTGGGTCAATGATCGAAAGGCGCAGCACTGCCGTATCACCCGCTTTCTTTGCTTTGGCAAAATAATAGAGGATAGCACCGTTGGGAGTAGGATCTGGCGCGGCAGCTCCGCGGAATCCACTGAATTGGTTGCGGTAGGCCGCTCGCGGTTTGAATAAGGTCGCTTCTGCTTCAACGTTTTGAGGAATGCTGTGCAAAGGCGTCAGGTCATCCATAATCCAGAAGCCCCGGCCGTGGGTAGCCAATACTAAATCGTCGTTTTTAATAGCCAGGTCTGCAATGGAGACTGGTGGCAAGTTAAACTGGAAGCTTTGCCAGTTTTTCCCTTCATCAAAGGAAAGGTACATGCCGTATTCGGTTCCTGCGTACAACAAACCTTTGCGCTTGGGATCTTCCCGCACCACTTTGACGTAGTGATCAGCCGGGATGCCGTTTTTGCCATCGGTCAACAAGGTCCAGCTTTGGCCGTAGTTGTTGGTTAAAAAGATGTAAGGTTTGAAGTCGTTTTCGCGGTATTTGTGCACCGCGATGAGTGCGCGTCCGGGGGCGTGGCTGGAGAGCTCGATCATGTTCACGGTGCCTTCCAACGGAATGTTGCTAGGGGTGATTTCTTTCCAGTTCTTGCCATTGTCGCGGGAGAGGTGTACCCGCCCGTCGTCGCTACCCGCCCAGAGTTCACCTGCAGTTTGAGCAGATTCTTCAAAGGCAAAAAT
>JAAFHQ010000534.1 GCA_013298445.1 Chitinophagales bacterium
ACCGATTTTGCCGATCGCAAATGCCGCAAGGTGGTGCGCCAGGCTCTACGCCATTCCCCGCAGGCCTTTGTGGTGGTAGTGGGTTGTTATGCCCAACTCAAACCCGAGGAAATTGCTGAAATTCCTGGAGTTGATCTGGTGCTGGGGGCCGCTGAAAAATTCCGCATTCTGGATTTTATCGATACGCTGTCGAAAGCTCCCGGTAAGGGGATGGTTCACGCAGGTGAAGTTCGGGAGGCCCGCAATTTTGTCGATGCCTTTTCTTTTGGCGACCGTACCCGTTCATTCCTCAAGGTGCAGGATGGCTGCAATTACAAGTGTTCTTTTTGTACCATTCCTCAGGCCCGCGGCGCCAGTCGCAGCGACAAGGTGGAAAACGTGGTAGCCAATGCCCGGAAAATTGCCGAAATGGGCGTGAAGGAAATTGTGCTCACCGGGGTGAACATTGGCGATTTTGGCAATGGAACTGAGGTGATTGAAGGAACTGCACCCAAGAAGGAGGCTATGTTCATCGACTTGATCAAGGAACTGGACAAAGTAGAAGGCATCAGCCGTTTTCGGATTTCTTCGATTGAGCCCAATCTGTGCACCGACGAAATTATTGATTTTGTAGCGGGGTCACAACGTTTTGCACCCCATTTGCACATGCCTCTTCAATCGGGCAACAACCAGCAACTGCGTTTGATGCGCCGCCGTTATACCCGCGAATTGTATGTAGAGCGGGTGGCGCGGATCAAACAACAAATGCCTCATGCCTGTATTGGTGTAGATGTAATTGTGGGTTTTCCAGGTGAAACCAACGAAGACTTTTTGGAAACCTATCACTTTCTCAACGATTTGGACATTTCCTATCTGCATGTATTCACGTATTCGGAACGCGCCAATACTCCTGCCGCAGAAATGGAGGGTGTAGTCCCCGTCAACGTACGGCGCGAACGCAATGAGATGTTGGGTATTTTGAGTGAAAAAAAACGGCGGCATTTTTACGAGCAGCACCTGGGGCAAAATCGCCCAGTCTTGTTTGAAGTACACAAAGACAAAAATTTGATGGCGGGTTTCACCGACAATTACATCAAGATCGAAGCACCCCTGCAAGTCGAATTATTAAATCAAGTCTTAAGCGTTGATTTACAAAAAATTAACCGTGAAAGTATTGTGGAGATTGGCCTAGAGATACTAGCCTGATTTTTTATTCATTTTTATATCGTTAAATTAACTTATTTCTGCTTACATAAATCACAGGTCACAAGCACTTTTCTCTTTGCACAAAGAATTATGTGGATAACTTTTCCCTAAAACATTGACTACAAGAGATTTAGTTTTAAGTTAAATAGACTATCTTTACAACAAGCTTTTGAAATTAGACTATTTACCTACCTACGGCACTTCTGCCATTGTTACAATTCCAAGTATTCTGAACATATTTCAAACACCAGCAAATTTTTATTCCCATGAACACCACTTGTCCCCGAGGAGTATACCAACTTCTCCTAGCACCCTGTTTGGCCATTAGTTTCGCATGCCCTATTAACGCCAATTCTGATTACGATTTTTTGAAGATTCACCCTGCCGCTGCCACAATTTTTCAGCGCGACAACTTGCCGAATCTGGCACTCACGAACACGCACTCTCTGGCGTATGTAAAAATGTATACAGCACATGGCAAGGTACATACCGCTGCAATGTTAGGCCGAGGCATGTATTATTTTCCCATTTTTGAGCGACACTTAAGCGCCCAGCAGATGCCGCTAGAGTTGAAATACCTCTCGATGGTGGAGTCGGAGCTGCGTACAGACGTGGAATCACCAAGTGGAGCAATAGGCCTATGGCAATTTATGTCCCCTACGGCTCGGCACTATGGTTTGCGCCAAAATGATTGGCGCGACGAGCGGCGCGACCCAGAAGCGGCTACCTTGGCTGCGGTAACCTACCTCAAAGATTTGTATGCCGAGTTTGGCAATTGGGAGTTGGTCATTGGTGCTTACAATTGTGGCTCTGGCCGCATGCACAGCGCGATACGCCGGGCAAAATCTACCGACTTCGCCTTGGTGCGCAAACATTTGCCCACACAGACACAATCCTATCTGGCCAAGTTTTATGCAGCCGCGTATATCTCCAACTTTTTCGAAGATTACCAAATTTCGCCAAAATTACCTGTAGCACTAAATGGTGGTACCCGCACCGTTGAAGTGAAGGAAGTAAATTCTTTTGCTCAATTGTCGCGCATTTGCCGCCTGCCGGTCAGCAAAATCAAACGGCTCAATCCACAGTATATCCAGGGCACCTGGCCCGATGAAGTGGGGAGTATCTGGATGGTATTGCCTGAAGAATCTGCCTTGCGCTATTTGGCCCATTTCAACCGGATGCCTCAGCGTATTGATGTTTTGCC
Organism: Chitinophagales bacterium; assembly: GCA_013298445.1. GTDB lineage: Bacteria > Bacteroidota > Bacteroidia > Chitinophagales > Saprospiraceae > Haliscomenobacter. The sequence continues at coordinate 2,390 of JAAFHQ010000534.1, forward strand.
AGAGGAGGCTTTACACGAGGATTCAGCCTACTTGCCGGTTACGGAGCCATACCGCATCCTGAATTCAATGTTGGTGGATTTAGGGGGGCGTCAACCGGCTAAAGAACAGAGCCAGGGGACTCGTAGACATTACTCAAAATACTTTTTACGCGGAGAAGCTTAAACTTGAACAAACTTGATCATGTTTTGATAAGGGACTCCCAAAAGATTTTATACATCTTTGTGAACAACTAGTGCCCCACCTATTAATTTTGTATCACATCAAACCAAATCAAAGACATGAAAAAGATTTTTTTGCTACTCAGCTTATCCATGATCGGTTTAATGGCCCATGCTCAGGAGACTAAACCAGCAGCCAGCCCAGCAGCTAAAGCCAGCGCAACGATTAAAGGTAAAACCGTCACCGTTGAATACAGCCAACCTTCGGTGAAGGGCCGTGAAATTTGGGGGAAATTGGTGCCCTACGGCCAGGTATGGCGTACAGGAGCCAATGCAAGTACCTCCATTGAATTTTCTGCGGATGTAATGGTTCAAGGAAAAGCAGTGCCTAAGGGAAAATATGCCCTGTTCACGATTCCCAATGCCGATCAATGGACGATCATCATCAATAAAACCATTGCCTGGGGCGCCTACACTTACAAGGAGTCAGATGATGTGATTAGAGTAAATGTACCTGCCAAAAAATCCAAAGCTTTCACCGAACAAATGACCATTGGAGTTTCCAAAAAGGGAGTTGTTTCTGTGATGTGGGCAGATGTGCAGGTGGATTTCAAGGTGAAATAAATTATCCCGTAGGGGCACCCCTCGCGGGTGCCCCTGCATGATGGGTGACGACAAAGGGGCACCCGCGAGGGGTGCCCCTACACCGTTTTTAATTTTTCCCGCAAGGCAAACAAATCATCCCGCAATTGCGCCGCCGTAATAAAATCCAATTCTTTGGCGGCCTGTTTCATCTTGCGTTCGGTTTCTTGAGCCAATTTTTCCAATTGATCTCGTGTCATGTAGCTAACCAATGGATCTGCAGCGATGGTTACCGTTTCAGGTTCGATGTACGCTTGGGTCGTTTTGCCCCGCACATCGAGAATCGAACGTTGGTTCAAGATTTCTTCTTTCGATTTAAATACGGTTTTAGGCGTAATGCCCCGCTCTTCGTTATAGGACATTTGAATGACCCGGCGGCGGACCGTTTCATCAATGGTGCGCTGCATGGAATCAGTGATTTTGTCGGCATAAAAAATCACCAGCCCATTTGAATTCCGGGCAGCTCGACCGGCAGTTTGGGTCAAAGAGCGGTCGTTGCGCAAAAAACCTTCCTTGTCGGCATCCAGGATCGCCACCAGAGATACTTCAGGTAAGTCCAGACCTTCCCGCAATAAGTTAACCCCGATCAGCACATCGAATCCCCCTAGGCGCAAATCACGCAAAATTTCCACCCGCTCCATGGTGTCTACTTCGGAGTGGATGTAGCGTACTTTGATGTTGAGTTTGGAAAGGTATTTGGTCAGTTCTTCGGCCATCCTTTTGGTCAGGGTAGTAACCAAAACCCGTTCATCTTTTTCGATGCGTTGTTGAATTTCTTCTAACAAATCATCAATTTGATTGAGGCTGGGGCGCACCTCGATGGGTGGGTCCAGCAGGCCCGTCGGGCGAATCAATTGTTCAACCAGTACCCCGCCCGTTTGTTCCAATTCATAGTCGCTGGGAGTGGCACTGACATAGATGACCTGATTGATCAAGCCTTCAAATTCGGTAAAATTGAGCGGGCGGTTGTCCATCGCAGAAGGGAGCCGAAAACCATGCTCCACCAGGCTAAGTTTGCGCGCCCGGTCACCCCCATACATACCCCGCAACTGCGGAATGGTGACGTGACTCTCGTCAATCACCAACAAATAATCGTCCGGGAAATAATCCAATAAACAGAAGGGGCGAGTGCCCACGGTACGCCCGTCAAAAAAGCGCGAATAGTTTTCAACCCCGTTGCAATAGCCCAATTCTTTGATCATTTCCAGGTCGAAACTGGTGCGCTCGTGGATGCGTTTGGCCTCCAGTATACGGCTTTCCCGTTCAAAAAATCGTTCCTGATCGTGCAATTCATCCTCGATTTGGCGGATGATCATGCCCAATCTTTCTTTAGGCGCGATGTAGAGGTTGGCGGGAAAAATGGCGGCGGTGCTCATTTTTTCAATCCGTTTGCCCGTTTCCACCTCGATCATTTCGATCTCGTCAATTTCGTCGCCAAAAAACTGAATCCGGTAGCCGTAGTCTACGTAGGGCAAATTGATGTCCACCGTATCGCCACGTACGCGGAAAGTGGCCCGTTTGAATTCAATTTCGGTCCGGGAATAAAGGCTTTCTACCAATTTGTACAAAAAGGCATTTCGCGAA
>JAAFHQ010000535.1 GCA_013298445.1 Chitinophagales bacterium
GCGGGCGGTAATAGCCTTCGGTATCGACCTCTACTTCCAGCAGATTGAGCAAGATGGGGAAACCAAAGGTTTGGCGCAAGGCCTTGATGGTGGGGTTAAAGCCCTCGTTGCGCTCGGGCAGGTTGTATTTGACCAGGATGTTTTCGTCGGGCCTGCTTTCGTCTTTGACCAGGAGGCATTGCTCCTTAGGGCGGTCCTCCAGAGCCAGTACCCGCACCATCGGGCGGTATTCCTTGATGTCGACGGGGCGAAAGGTTTGGGGCCAGTTGGGGGGCGTTTGGTTGAGCAGGGCATTCGGGGCAGGAATTTTGCTGAGGCCCTGGATGGTTTCCAAAACGACTTTGTAGGCAAAACCCGGCAAAAAATGGTGATCCGAACGCAAGTCCCCTTTTTGCCGCACTTCCTGCGCCACCTTGCGGAAATGATGCTGGTAAAATTGCAGCTTTTTGTCCAACTGAAATTTTTGCCCCGCGAAGGCCATGCGCGAGAACAGGTTCACAAAGCGCAGTCGCTCTTCCTTCGTCGCCTCCATCAGCATCACCACGAGCAATTGGTAGCAGGCTTCGGTTTGGGCTGCCGCGTCGAGTTGGTCGTTTTCGATGATTTTTTGGAGTTCCCGGTAGAAAAGTTGAGCGAGTTGTGGTAGCATCTGGTGGTGTTTAGTTGACAAAAATAAGATTTGTTTTGAATTATTATGATTTAAAATAAAAAATTTCCACCAAGGTAGCCCTACTATAGCAATTGGATGATTTGGTTTAATAATTGTTGAATAGAATGCTGCGCTGGGGGACAGCTAACTCCAGCATATTTGAACCTATCCTTTTCTCGCAAAAAAACAGAAACATAATTGCCATCCATACAACTTAAATGAAACCTGGTAGGGAAACCCCAAAATCCACATTCTTGGATAAAATTTCTAATGTCATTGTATTTTTCTTTGCTAATGCGTTTTTCTTTTTTTTCCAGTATAGTGAAGCATTCTTTTGTAATGGTTTTCGAGCCCAATAAGAAGTCGCAATCAGGATCGCGTAAGACCTTTTTATAAATAATTTTATTGGATTCTAAATGATAAATTTCTGAAATCAGAGATAGTGAACCCCAATTTCCCAATTGCAAAAAAAAGGTATCTATCGATGGATTGTGGAAAGCATTGGTGAATGCGTGCAACTTTTGGTCAAAAAAAGGCTCTCCCAGCGCGGTTTGAACCAATGAATCTTGAGTCTCTCGCATCTTTCCTTCACGTATCTCGGCTTCTAAATCCTTTTTCCAGCTTTTGGGGCTAATTGCCCAAATATCATTCAGGTCCCTATGCCGGTATTTTTCAGGTATTTGATTGTATTTCCAAATTAAGATTTGTAACGCTTGTTCGTTGGAAAGATCTGGTGAATTTGAAGACCCTCGAATCGTAAACAATAAACAGATCAAGAGTAACTTTTTCATTTGCTGTTTTAAATAAAACGGGGATAGAATTAAAGGTTACAAGAATTTTGAGGTGATTTAGGTTAGCATAAATTTAGTCATCTCGAATTTTAATTTCAGGGAAGTATTTTAGAATCACGGTAGCTTCGAGCGTTAAATGATTATACATTCTTTTGCAAGAGCAAATTTTATTGATTTGGCTACCGCCAAATGTTTTGTAACCGCGACGACGCGACGGCGCGACGATTCATTTGGCTTTGCCAAATGAGCGACGTAAAACGACGTAAAAGTGTGCGAAGCACACGTAACGTCGCGCCGTCGCGGTTACAAAAAAAGCAGCGAAGCTGCAAAAAACGTTTCAACTCAAGACTGATCTTGGTAAAAAAAACTACCTAATCCGCAATCCCCGTATAAGCAATCTTCAACAATTTTTGAGTCTCAGTCCCTTCCGTACTTCTGGTGATCACCGCCCCCCAACCGCCGCCTTCCGAGCGATAATAATAACTGATACTGATCAGTTGCCCGGATTTATCGCGTTCCACTTTCAGCTCATCCGACCAGGCTTGTTCCTTTTTATCGGGGTTGGGAATGATGGTTTCGACAGCTCGATTAACTTTGGGGTACAATAACTTAGGCGGGATGTTCATCAACAACTTGGCAATCAAAAAAGCCTCCTGCCAGTTTTGAGTCGATAAATGGATCGAACTTTCCGAGGAATAAATCCCCCCATAGTCCATCGTATGCTCTTCGTGTAGCACGGTAGCGTCGGGGACTTCCCGGAGTTTTTCCACATAGGTTTCAATCTTATACTCTCCCTCCGTATTGATGGCCTTTTTGGGTGGTGGAAATTTGGACAGGTACCCATCGAAAATATAACCCGTTTTAGTCCCGTACTTCACCTGAGCCATACCGCCGCTGAGCTGGTCGATGTTCATGTTTTTGGCAGCAGGTGGCGTGATCAGCGTTACTTTGCCCCCCAGTGGAACCAGGTCTAATTTGGCGGAATTGGGATCGGCGTCCTTGCGCAGGTTGAGGCCGCTGGGAGCCAGTACGTAAAAGGTTGTGTTGTCTTCCATTTCCACAAAGCGGAAGGCAAAAAACAGTGCGAGTACAACAGTCAACCCCATGAAGGTCAATTGTTTTCGAAAATTGATCGTTAAGCGCATAAGTTGTTTTTGAGTTTTGTAGCAACAAGATAACGGGCAAATTAGGTATTCGAGCCTGAGCCGGGGCAATTTTTTTCATGCTCCAAACGCTATTTCATAGTGCCACTTTCTGCAAAACAGTTCGTCCATTCCAACAAAGATTTGATTTTCAGTTTTTTATTTTGATTTTGTCGCTTGTTCCAGTTGTTTAAAGTGGGACACTCGCGGCTGGTATTCGTTTTATTTTGCAGCCAGAAAATCAGTGACCTACCCAAAACTTTTTCAATTCATTCATGCTTAAAATAACCGATTTATGATCAGACGCTTATTCCCCCTACTGCTGTTAGTACTGTGCATTGGGCTCAACTTTAGTCAGGCCCAAACCACCAAAATCAAAAAAGTAGTTTTCCAGGGTTTCTGGTGGGACTACAAAAACAACAACTATCCCAATGGCTGGGCCAACTACCTGGCCGAACTGGCACCTCGCCTCAAACAAATCGGCGTGGATGCCGTGTGGGTACCACCTTCTTACAAAAACCAGTCGCCAACCTGGGTCGGCTACGGCCCCATGGATCACTACGATCTGGGCGACAAGTTCCAAAAAGGCAGCCCTACAACTGCTACTGGTCTAGGCACCAAAGATGAATTCCTGCGCATGGTTGCCGTAATGCACGCCAACGGAATTGAAGTAATCCAGGACATCGTGCTCAATCACGTGGATGGCGCGGGCACCACCAGCGGTGCCGGAGGACAGGACCCCAATGCCCTCTCCATGCAAAGCAACTCGGGTTACAAAAACTTCCGCTACGCCAGCTACGCCACACCCGCCATCGATGAATCGCAAAACGACTACTGGACGCGCAGCGGCCGCTGGGCGAAAAACTACCGCAACTTCCACCCCAACGACAACAATAACTGTACAACTGGAGATATTTGTTCCGCCTATTTTGGGCCAGACATCGACTATACCGCTACTTCCTACGGCCAAAGCTCAAACATACCTACTTCGGGAGTACCCGCAGGTTATCCCGCTACCCGCCCCTACCACAACCCCGCTCAGGGCTACGACTACATGTACAATGGGGCCATTGACTGGTTGAAATGGTTCAAAAAACAAAGTGGAGTAGATGGCCTCCGCTGGGATGCGGTCAAACACTTCAGCATTTACCCCCAACGCGATGGTACCCGTCGGGTGAAATATGACATCGGTTGGGCGAATGGAGGCTATTCGATGCTCAACATCGGCGAATGGATCGGGAGCACCGGCGACCTGGATGGCTACGTGACCAACATGGCCCAGTCCAGTGTTGGCTATGGCTACGAAGAGCATACTGGTACTTTTGACTTCAACTTGCGCGCTTACGGCTCTGGAGGAAGTTTGTACGAGATGGTGTCGCAAAACATGAGTGGCAACTACAACCTCGCCAACCTACCCGGCTTGCAGCAAAACAAACGGTACAACGATTATGCCTCCCCTTCCGCCAGGGTTCACCGCACCATTCCTTTTGTGAACAGCCACGATACCTACCGCCCTTATCTCACTGCAAATGGAGATTTTCTAAAGGGTCTGGGTGATCCAACAGGTTGGAATGAAGGCCAGGAACTGGGTGGCAACGGCAAACACATCGACCCTCGCGAACCCCGCATGGCCGCTGCTTACGCGGTAATCATGGCCATGGATGGCAACCCGATCGTCTTTTTTGAAGATATGTTTAATATCGGCACCACTGGCAAAAGGTTCTCGCACCTACCGACCAGCACTATCGATTTGCCCAATTGGAACGACGTGAATAACCTGGTCAAATGCCACCAAAAACTACAGTTTAAAGAAGGAACCTACAAAGTGCGCAGTTCCGAAGCAGGTGCGTGGTACCCAGCAGGTTCCAGCTCCAACAACCACCTCGTGATTGAGCGCAGCGCCAAGGCCATCATCGGCGTGAATGACCAGTACAGCAGCGATCAGGAATTGTGGATCGATTCTGATTTTGCCCCTGGCACCATCCTGATGGATTATTCCGGCGCCAATGGCACCACAACTTCCACTGTACAGGGCGACAAGCGGGTATACATCAAAACCAAAGCAGTTGGTCACACCACCTCCGGGGTGTATGGACACGGCTATTCGGTATGGGCACCTGTGCCTGGCAATACCCCCTTTACCACGGTAGCCAACCTATTTGCGCACCTGAATTACACC
>JAAFHQ010000536.1 GCA_013298445.1 Chitinophagales bacterium
GTCCTCCATTTGTTTTTCCCGTGCCCTAAAGGCTGTGGTAGCAGGAGCACTGGAATTGGTAGGTGTTAAGGGACTGGTGTAAAAGGAGCGACGCCCCAATGCTGCATAAGACTCCACTAACTTTCCACTTTGTGGTGCACTGTGTTGCTGGTTGATGTGGTACGGGTAACTGGTTTCGATGTGGGTTATCGCACGTTCCCTAATCACGGGGCGTATCTGGACGGAATCAATTTGGGTTGAATCCAATTTAGCCACTGATGAATCCATTGGCCATACCAGTTCGGTTCCATCCTTCAAAAAGATGTGCTGCTGGTACTCGCGCACGAAGGTTTCCAAAAAGCCAGACTCCCGATTGTAAATCCCATGCCGGTCACTCAGGTAAGAAAAATAGGTACTGTCCACCTGCATCGGATACCGCTCGCTAGCCAGCGGCGTATTGGTCACGCGTACGAATTCCTTGATTTCACCCTTTAGGTCATAATAAAACACATCCAGGGAGGCCACAGGCAAGATGCTATCCGGCTTGATGTTGCGCAGGAAGATGTCTGGACGATTGGAGGTAAAGAGAATCCCTTTGCGGTTTTTCACATTGACCATCGTTGCATCCAGGTCATCGTAGATGTCGGCGGTGATGCGCTGGCTTTGGCGGGTACGTGGGGTGTAGAGGAAAATATCGGATTGACCACTCACTTCGGCTGAAAAGAGGAGGGTAAAGTTGTCGACAAAATCTAGGCTGTAAACCCTTTGGTATTGCTCGGAAAGCAGCTCGGTGGTGATTTTCTTTTTGTAGACGTCGTAATTGGCCAATTTCAGGTTGTCCCGGCGCTCGTACAGGATGGTCAGTTGTTGCCCGGTTGGGTTCCAGGCGATCAAGGGATAATTAAAATCGGTAGCCTGAAGGGCATTGCGGTAACCTTCCTTAAAAATTTTGGTTTTTTTCTTCTGTTGTAAGTCGTAGAGGTAGACGTTGGCACGCCCCATCTCGTTGAGCACGTATGCGACTTTGTTGCCATCCGGGCTGAGTTTGAGTTGGGTCAGCGGTAATTGCTCCTTGCGTTTTTTGAGGGTAACGATTTGGGTTGCCTGGGGGTTTTGGCGGCCCTTGAGGTCTCCTTCGTAGCGGCTGCGGTAAAACTGATCCCATTCTTGTACGACAGACTGGAAAGATTGATCCATGACGTACAGGAACCCACTTTCCACACTACGATTGATGCGGGTGAGATACAAGAGGTTGGACACCGCTGGGCGGCCATATTTTTCACTGATGAAATACCACATGGATTGGCCGGCCAGGCGGGGGAAATCATCGGCAAAACGTTCGAATTTTTTATAGCGGCGGCTGAGCAGGATGTTGCGCAGTTCATTGTCGCGCTCCACGTTCCAGGTTTCGCCCGCGTAGGCTACCAGGCCTTCTTTGAACCAATTGGGCAAATTGAGCATCACCGCGTTTTGCACGATCTCCTGGATGTTGGCCCCAAACAGCATGGTATTGAGGTACACCGCTGCGATACCTTCGCGCACTTGTTCACGCAGGTGTTGGTGGTTGCCATCGAAATAAACGAAGATGGTAGTGCCCGAAACCTTGGTTTGGTTGTTGCTGCTAACGAACAAGTCCTCCGAACCGATGTTGCTCTGCTTCACGTCGGTTGCATCCGCGTACACGATGATCTGGAGTTTTTCGTTCATGCGGTGCTCTAGGAGGGCCTGAATTTCGTCGAAGTCGTACTCCGCCATTTGTACAACCTTGTGGGCGGCATTGCGCGACTTACCGTAATAGTACACAAAGAAATTGTCACTTTCGTACTGCGACCATTCATCGAAGTCTTTGTGGTATTGGACGCGGTTCTTGCCAAATTTGACTTGGTTGCTACTCTGTGCCAGTGCGCCCGCACTGAACAGCACAACACCCATCAAACACAAGAGGTAAAGTCGCTTGATCATACACTATTTATTTTGCTTAGAATATGACAGAATAGCATCACATTCAGTTCATTTTGAGCAGAAAAAACCAGATAAAAAAAATAATCTACCCGATTCTCCATAACATACCTCTCAAATTAGCCATTTTTGTGAAAATGTACAATCTAAATTAATAAAAGGATGGCAAATGTTATCCAGCTTACGTTCAATCCTTTTCAGGAAAACACGTACGTTGTCTATGATGATACGAAGGAATGTATAGTGGTGGATCCCGGCTGCTTGTTCCCCGATGAAAAAGCCGAGCTGTTGGAAACGATCCACCGCCTGGAATTGCGCCCGGTTCACTTGATCAATACGCATTGCCACATCGACCATATTTTGGGCAATCACTTTATCGCGACCACTTTTAACCTGGTATTGGAAGCCCACCAGGGCGAACAGGTGGTACTCGACAGCGGAGTGCAGGTGGCTTCGATGTACCAAATCCCGTATCCAGACCCTTCGCCAGCCATTGGCAAATTCCTCACCGCAGGTGACGTGATTGAATTTGGCGAAACCAAACTCAAGGCCATTTTTACGCCCGGTCACTCGCCAGCCAGCCTTTCTTTTTATTGCGAAAAGGATCGTTTTGTACTCTCGGGCGATGTGTTGTTCAAAAACAGCATCGGGCGTTACGACTTACCCGGCGGGAATTTCCAAACCTTGATGAAAAACATTCGGGAAAAATTGATGGTGCTGCCGGATGAGGTGAAGGTGTATTCCGGGCATGGGGTGGCGACGACGATTGGAGCGGAGAGACAGGGGAATCCGTATTTGATGGGGGAGTAGGGGGATTGAATTGTGCAGTGCGTTCCGAATTGAGGCAAAATGATACTTGAGTATGGAATTTTTTTGTCCAGTTATTTGTATCATAACTTGGCCACTAATTGCTAAGGTATGGATACCCTATTATATCCTGATTTTTTGGAGGACATTACAAGCTATCAAGCTGCTACCGACTTTTGGCACGCGAAGCTTGATCCCTTGTTTCGTGAATTGGGGCTTAATAAACAAGATTATCTGAATACCGCAATGGTTAATGGTGTCGCTTTGCACGATGGCAATCCCATTTTTCAGGCTTATTTTCCAGAGCTCAAAAAAGCGGTACGCATTATTCAGGAGGAACCATTGCTGCCTGCGGATTTTGGTAGTTGGGTGAATGTGACTGAGGTGGACGAAGAAGAAGTGGAGGAATTGGTGATTAGTTTGGTGCTGACAGAGGAGAATGTGGAAAGGGCGGGGGAGGAGATTATAAGGTGGTTAGGATAATAAGCATTAAATTTAAAAGTATTTAACAATTTAAAACCTGATGTACAGTCCCAAAAAAGACTTCAGCAAGGAGTTTACTCGATGTATTGTTACTCCGTTAAAGGCATTCGGCTTCAAAAAACATAAATCAAACAATATCATAAGATTAACTTCAAAAAACATACTACAGTCGATCAACTTTCAGAAATCAAGATGGGGCGGCGATTTGTTCTACGTCAATATCAATGTTATTCCTCTTCAATTCTTACAGCAATCTTTTTTTGGTGAAGGAGGCATACGTATTGAAAGTTTAACCCAAGACCTTGAAAAAAACGGTAGGAGCTCCTTTAATTTTAGTCACCAGGTCAATGCACGGGTATCTTTTGCAGATATCAGACTAAGTATGAAGGAAAAAATCATCCCTTGGCTAGATATGTTAAGCACTCCTCAGGGAATTTTAGAATTTGAGTCTGATGCTCATGAAAGTCAGCGAAACTCCATTTTCCCCTATTATTCTTATGGAAGACTTTTTTCCAAAGCAGTAAAAGCTTTTTTAAGTTTAGCAATGGAAGAGTATTCTATGGCAGAGCAATTGTTGCTTGAAGTTGGTAGAAATCAAAAAGATGATACTAGTGGAGAGATGGTTTTCGTCCGAGATAAACAGTATGATTTTTTGATTAGTATGATTCAGAATAAAGACTTTGACAGCATTAAAACCCTAATTGATAGTAACATTGAAGACAGCATTCACAATCTTAAACTTGAATCTATAGCAAAATTTACAGCAGCAGAAGCTCTTTCTTTAGATGACCTTGCCACAATTTTTTCAAAAAAGAGAGTCCTTCAACAAATTCCGGGAAAAGATGGAGTCGATTATCATCATATGATTCTTAATGTTCATCCTGGTGATTTAACAGCTATTTATGAACAATTAAAAAAGGATTTCGAATACCCAATTAGTTGGTTTGGTTCTAATAGGATTGTTGTAGAGATAAATGACGATTATTGCTTTTATTTATGCCTGAACGAGGAAGAATATGTACTAGCTGATTCTGAGGAAATTGCTGCCAAATACAAAGGAAATAAAAGCCAAGAAATCATTGCTTCCAGTAAAACCAGAATTGACTTTTGGGGAGGAGACGATTCTTATCGAGTATTGTATATCAATTACTATATGCTACTTTTAGACTCTGTTAAGAAGCTCAATAATTATATCTATTGGGTGAAAAACAACATTTTTTACGACGAAATCTGATAAGCAAACATCAGCGGTTGAACCATTCATTGGTTAGTTCAACCACTGCCGTGGTTGTGACACCTCACTCTGGCTTTTGTCCGCGGACGACCGCGGCTATTCTAAATTGAACCACTCCGTGGTTAGATGGATTACACATTGTGGGCCTTGTAGAGACGCATGGCTGTGGGTCTTTTGCGGATGAGGTTGGATTTTGTCTTGAGGTTGGATTGGGTGTACGATAGGTCATACCCAGACACACAAAAGCCCCATCCGAGTTAACGAATGAGGCTGTGTGTTGTATTGAGTTGGCAGCG
>JAAFHQ010000537.1 GCA_013298445.1 Chitinophagales bacterium
GTTTGGTACCAAAACTGGCTGCGACCTCTCGGTCGATTCCCATGAATTGATCGCACTTTGTGCTCCACGCCTGGCATTCATCAGTTATGGCATTCCCGAAAAAGGGGACGCCCGCTGGCTCGACCAAAAAGGAAGCTACATGGCCACCATTGCAGCAGGATCTGTTTACAAATTATTGGGGGCAAAAGACCTGGGCGTGTCCAATGATTATAAAACGGAAAAAATGCCCCCAATGCTCACTGACATGTTAAGCGGTGAACTCGCCTGGCGCCAGCACGACGGTGGTCACACCGACGGGCCCAATTTTAAACATTTTATTCCCTGGGCGACCCGCTTATTGAAGTACGAAAGGAAGGATGCTCAGTAAGCAGCCACACAATATTTTTACTGATAACCTTTATTTTTATCTGTACGGAGGTGATGTTTACGTCCTTGCGGCACACCTCTGTGCATGGTTTTTTCATTTTTCGCTTTGCTTTCGGTCGTATATGAAATTAATTTACTTTGATTTTGTTGAATAAAGTTGATAATATAAAAAAATGAATATCAGATATTTGTGCTTTTTTCGTAAATTTCATCTCTTCTTTTTTTGAAAAAAAACGCGGCGAGTTTGTCCCTTTTATTCTTACCTACCTGCCTTATATTTGACTTTGGAATATTCTCTGTGCTAATAACGAAATACATCTCATGAAAGAATTACGGGAACTGGTTCTTGTAATGGAGAACAATGGCTGTGGTGCCACTGCAATGTTCAATGGCAGCTCTGGAACCGCGTCGAAGTTGTCAGTTTTTTACAAGGGCATCTCACAGAACAGTTGGGAATCCGACGACAATGCTGCCAAAGCCTTATACCCAGGGGAAGGTTCCCATTCCTCTTACCGCAAGTTGAAGTCGGATTTAAAGGAACGTTTGGTCGATACCATCCTTACCCTGAAATTCAATAGCAATAAGTATAATAGCTATCAAAGGGCATATTACCGCAGCCACCGCGAATGGGCCGCTGCTAAAATCCTGTTGGGGCAAAATGCCAATGACGCTGCGGCAGATTTGGCCACTAAACTCTTGCGCCAGGCCCGCCAATTTGATTTCAGTGGCTTAGCCATGGACATTTGTAGCGTGCTGCGCTTGTATTACGGGGCGCGGATGGGTGATATGGTTCGTTTTGAAGAGTTCAACAAACTATTCAGCGAGTACCAGGAAATTTACCAGGCGGAAAACCGGGCCGAGGAATTTTACATCATTCTGAGTTCAGGTTTTGTCAACAACAAATCAACCAAAGAAGACATTCGGGATAAAGCCAAGGATTTTCACGACGAGTTGTTGCCTGCACTCAAAAAATTCAATTCACACCGCCTACATTTCTATGGGGCATTGATTGAATTGGCCTGTCATACCTCCGTCAACGATTACACAACTGCTTTAAAAGTTTGTGAGCGTTACATCCAATTCTTTTTGAAAAAGGAGTACGAAGCCCATGTGCCCCTTCAGATTTTGTACTACCAGGAATTGCTCTGCCATGTACAATTGAAAAACTTCAAGGCAGGGCGAACCGCTGCCGAAAATTGTTGCAAACTCCTGGCAGAGGGAAGCTACAACTGGTTCAAATACCAGGAATCCATTTTCCTGCTGGCCATGCATACTGATGAGTATCAGGCAGCCTACGACATTTACAGCGAGGTGATCAAAAACAAACGTTTCAACTTGTTGCCAGACAATGTCAAGGAAATTTGGAAAATCTTTGCCGCTTACCTGGCGTACCTGATCCGTTTTGAAAAAATCAAATCCTCCGCAAACGATAGCCTCAAGAATTTTAAACTTAGTCGTTTTCAAAATGAAACGCCCGTTTTTTCCAAAGACAAAAAAGGCATGAACATTGGCATCTTGGTTGCCCAATTGCTGCACTTGTTGTCGGAAGGAAAAAAATCGCAGTTCATTGATAAAGTGGAATCACTGGAGCAATACACCTATAAGTACTTGCGCAATGATCACACCCTGCGCAGCCATTACTTCATCAAAATTTTGTTGCAGATCCCACTTTCTGGTTTTGACAGGAGTACTTTTTTGGCTAAAACCCGGACGTATTTGGAAAAAATGAGTGCCGTGCCTAGCGAGGCAGCCAATCAAACCAATGAAATTGAGATCATTCCTTTCGAGGAATTGTACCAAATGTTGGAAAGTCAGTTGCGTTAATTGCTCCTGTTTTTGTAATGTTTAAGCTAAAACATACGTAAATTTTTAGCTGATTATCAGCTTCCTATTCATTTCCTCTCCCTCTTACAACACCTTTTAAAAGGTAATGATTACCGCTTTTTTTTTAGCCTCTCCCTTCAAGGATTGTCATAATTTTATATTATTAAAAAAACAGTGTATGTCGCAGCACAGCAAAAACATACCACTTGCTCGGGCCTTAGCCAAAACAGGTAGATGGTTTCTTATTCCAAATCATGGTGAGTTGGGGTGTGCTGTCATCATTACTGTTGATGTTACAGTGGTATAAGCCAAAAACTAATGGTAAAGACATATCCGAAGGGCAATTTGGCGGCCAAGATAAGGCTGCTAAGAAATGTAAAAATATTGTTTAGTGAGGTCGTTTTTGGAACACCAGGTAAGCGGTGTGAAGGATCGGGGCTTTGTCGAATTTACACAGTAACAGGTGCAAAGCGCCTCGACCCGCATCCTCGCCGCGTACCAGTGATCCTGTTGATCAACGCCAAGGGGAACCTGGGCCTTCGACTGAACAAAAATGACCTTTCGGAGGAACTTCACAGGGAGCTCTTCCATGGACCAGCTTTCATGGTGGAAGAGCAGTTTGTGTTGCCAAAGTATTTCGCCCGTAAGCTGGGGGTAACACAGTACAGGGTCCCTGCTGGGCCCTATCCTCTGCAAGCCAGAGGCAATTGGTTGGATATCGTTTTTTAGAAATAGCGTTTTTAATTTCTGCCTTTTTTTTAAGAGGCAGAATTTTTTTACTCAGTAAATAACAATATAATTACTGATTTGCGCCAATAAAGCTCCTACTAAAACAAAGGACTCAATGTAACAAAACGAAGAAAAAAGGAAGTAGGTAAATAACTGATTGTCTTTTTTTTATAGTATTATTTTTTACTCCATTGTCTTGCATTTCAGGTATTGTTTCCCGCTTTTTTTTTAGCCCCTTCTCAACAAGCAACCTGCATTTTTACATCGATAAATTTATTATTTGTTCTTTAAGACGACCACACTATGAAAGCACTTTACACTCCACAACGCAGCCTGGCTCAAGTAGCCAAAGTCATCACCATTGATACCACCGTGGTATAGCTTCCTGTGGCCGCCTTAAAGGCAGGTACGCATCAACTTTTAAGTTCCTTATAATTTAATTAATTGTTTCTCATGAAAAAATCTACAAAACTTTTGAAGTGGGCAATAAAAAGGAT
This sequence comes from Chitinophagales bacterium, assembly GCA_013298445.1. Classification (GTDB taxonomy): domain Bacteria; phylum Bacteroidota; class Bacteroidia; order Chitinophagales; family Saprospiraceae; genus Haliscomenobacter. Next base: position 3,417 of record JAAFHQ010000537.1, read on the forward strand.
GCAGCAATGCCTCCATTTTTTGTTGCACGCCTTCTCCCCCATGTCTCCTGGGCATGCGCCGGAAAAACGGCCCATGAACACTGCTCTGCCCGGAGGCATAGCCACATTATGGCACCGTCCACTCTGGTTGGGAATCGCCCCACGCAGTAGGACTATGCAGCAACACTTGATGGCCTATCAGCACCACGCTGATGAAACAAGCGAGCATGACCAACGCATGCCTCGTTATGCACGGTTTAGCCTTGCTCCTGCAAAGTCTTTGATGACGGTGTTGAGCACGGCTTTTGTCGTTTTATTCCTTTTTTTAGCCGGAGGAGCCCAGGCCCAATCAGGTACAGCTTTTCGAGATTTTAACGGCGATGGTCTACAAACGGGTGCAGAACCCGGGGTAGAAGGCATCATTGTCAAATTGTATGGCAATGCCGCTGCACCCCTCGCCGATCAATTGATTGGTACTACCGTAACAGGCTCAAATGGTACCTACAATTTTGGGGTATCTGTGACCAGCGGCCGCGCGGCCAACGCGAATGAGAAATTGCGGGTCGAATTTGAAATTCCCGTATCACACGAATGTAACCTGGCCAATCCAGTTGACTATACCAGTGTAGCTGGGGCAGTTTACGGTTCCAGTGTACAATTCATCACGGGCCAACAAAGCAACATCAATTTTGCCATCAACTACCCTGGTCAATGGGTAGAAACCAATAACCCGGATGTGTTTTTACCTTGTTACTTCTTTGGCGACAACGTCAATGGTAACAACGACATTAAAAACGCTGCGGGTTTGGTTGGGTACAAGTTTTTGGATAGTGGTGTGCCTACCGGGCATTCCAATAGTACTGGTGCCAACCCACCAAACTTGCTTGCAACCTATGAAGAAGTAGGTGCCTTGTACGGGGTAGCTTTTTCCCGTCAGGCTCAAAAAATATTTACTTCCGCAGTGATGCGGCGGCATACCGCTTTTGGCCCTTTGGGTTCGGGCGGTATTTATATGGTTGATCCTTATGCACCAGGATCTCCTACTGTTAACTTTTTGGATTTGGATGCCATTGGTATTGCTACCCGTGGATCAGGAGCATATCCTGCTAACCCTGGCAACAATACCAGCCCGGTGAGTACTGTGATCGGTACCAATACCCAAAGAGGCTTGAACTTGACTGCTTTTACCCCCAGTACCGACCTCGCGGCTGGTGATCAGGTGGGAAAAGTATCCATAGGCGACATCGACATTTCTGACGATGGCCGCTATTTGTATGTAGTAAACTTATTGGATCGTAGATTGTACGAAATTGATCTGGGCGATGCCCTAAACCCAACTGCACCAACTATGGCCGAAGTG
>JAAFHQ010000538.1 GCA_013298445.1 Chitinophagales bacterium
GTTACCAGATTCGCTGGGATGTGTTTGTATTGGCCGGAGTTGCAGTGAGTGTATTGGCGGTGCTCACCATTGGTTTCCAGGCTTTGCGCAGTGCCTTGAGTAATCCGTTGGATTCGTTGCGGAGTGAGTGAGTGTTTTTGTTTTGCCACAAAGGCACTGAACCAAAGCGACAAAAATTAGCACAAAGGACACAAAGGCAGCACAAAGGACACAAAGTTAGACGTTGACGAGGCTTTTGCCCAAAATGAGATTTGATTAAAAACAAATTTCGAGTGCGTCGCTTTGTCAACGTCTAACTTTGTGTCCTTTGTGCTGCCTTGGTGTTTTCTTTGTGAAAATAATGTCGCTTTTGTTTCTACGCAAATCTCACTTACAACCTGATCTTCCACGCCAAATCCAAACTGATGACGTGTTCATAACGAAAACCCGGATTCTCATACAAACGCCAAAGACTGGGGCAATACTGAAGACCAATATGAAAATTGCGCCCGGTAAAATAATGCCCTGAAAACATCAACCCTGCTGATACACTCCTTTTTCGTTTTGAACCCTGGGGCGGGTTGTTATCGGGGTCATCAATGTAATTGTCAACACCCCATCTGTTTTCAGCCAAAGAAAGGCCATACCCCCAATCCAGGCGCTTGATTCGATGATGGTTGCTTAGGTACCCGAAGGCTGAATTCAAATAATCTCGCCCTCCTTCAACATAATAAGGTGCGGGTGATGGAGAAAAAAAATCACTAACCGTAGAAAAGCCAAGTTTCAAATATTGGTCGTTCTGATGGTAATAATCTAATCCAAAAGCAAGGCCCAAAAATCCAATGCTGGCCTTTGTACCATCCTGAGTTGGCTTTTGCAAAAATGAACTAAGGAATGGCATGGAAAGATGCACATTGAAATCCCCTTTTTGAGTTCCTAGGATGGGTTGATATCTAAACCCGCCATTAACAGCGGTATCCATATAAATTCGGCGAGGATAGGTATAACGTTTGGGGTTGTTTTGATCCACCAACATCCCCAAACCGTAATTGTAAGCGATGTTTAGGTAATACGCAAAGGAGCTTTTGGCTGGGATTGACAGGGATTGATTGCTTGAATCGGCAATCACCCGCAGGCTGAGTGGGTCCATGCTACGCGGCACCAAAAAATGAGCCTCGTTGGCTTCAGTATACAAAGTGTCCTTTTTGATGATGATTTTGCTGGGGCCAGAGGTGTAAATAGCCATGGCCTTGTAGCGTGGGTTGAGGATGGTCGCACAGGAACAACATCCAAAGAAAAGACAACCAATGAAGAGTAGATTTCTCATCACATACCTATTTGCACTAAAGACGTTATTTTGACATCAGTCGTTGGAACGAGTCTTTGGAACAGTCCCCCATTTCATCAAATAAAAATCACCCTTTTGAGCAATAATATGCCAAAAGCTTATATCTTTATCCCCATGCAGTTTTTCACTTCTCATTGTGCTGGCAAATAGATAGACAAAACTCACAGACTACTGCATTCAATCCCTAAGTTTGTTTACCTGCATCTCAACAAGAGCTTAGCCGCCAGGTGAGTGGCTTCACACCTACTCGCCAGCACGACTCAAATACATGTCTATCATTTAAAACAGTAGTAGTATGCTCAAGTATTACCTCACTAGTACACCTGTCTTGCTGCGCAAGATGTTGGGTGTTTTTTTATTGCTTACCGGGTTGCTGGTATCCGCTTCCGCACAAACGCGGGTGAGTGGAAAAGTGACCGATGCGGAAGGTGGCGCGCTACCTGGAGCAAGCATTTTGATACAAGGCACCTCACAAGGTACGGTAACCGATGTACAAGGTGAATTTAGCCTGGATGTGCCCGCCAATGCGGTACTTGAAATCAGCTTTACGGGTTTCAGCAAACAAACCGTAGTGGTCGGCAACCGCACTGTAATCAACATTACCCTACAGGATGACGCCCAACTCTTGGGAGAAGTAACTGTAACCGCATTAGGCCTTGAAGCAAACAAAAAGAGGTTAACGTATTCTTCTCAAGCGGTGGAAGGCAAAGTCTTGCAAAACACCCAACGGGACAATGCTTTTTTGAGTTTGCAAGGTCGTATTGCGGGTTTGAGCCTTACGCCTGTTTCGGGTGTAGCCGGGGGATCGGTCAACATCAACTTGCGCGGGGTAAACTCCCTGGGTAGCAGCAACCAGCCTTTGATCGTCATCGATGGTTTGCCCGTCAACAGCGGAACCTTGGACCAGCACAACCTCCACTCTGATGCCACGGGGGTCAATGGCAACGTCAACAACAACCGCGACGACATCGGTAGCCGCCTGGCCGAATTGAACAACAACGATATTGAAAAAATTTCAGTATTGAAAGGGCCTGAAGCAGCCGCATTGTATGGCAACGAAGGTGCCAATGGGGTGATCCTCATTACAACCCGCAAAGGTAAAGCAGGGACCGGGAAAGTGACCTACAATAACCGTTTTGCGGGTTCGGAGCTTTATTTGTTCCCAGAAACTCAAAAGGTTTATGGCCGTGGTCGCAACGGTGGGATTGAAACTACGGACCCTGATTATTTTGGTCCCAAGTACGCTGACGGCACCAAATTTTACGACAACGTTGGCAATTTTTTCCAACGTGGAACCAACCAACGCCATGACCTGGCTTTTGAAGGTGGTAACGAGCGGCTGACTTACCGGATGTCGACTTCTTACCTCGACAGCAAAGGGATCATTCAAACCAACCGCTTCCAGCAGGTCAATGCAGCTTTGAATACCGATGCTCAGGTGTTGAAGTGGCTCAAAGTGACCAGCCGTTTCAGCTATGTCCGCAACAAAAACATCTTACCTCCAGGTGGAGCCGAGGGGTACCTGACGGGATTGATGCGTTTTCCAAGCGATAAAGACGCCAGTCAGTATGAGAAAGCTGATGGCACCCGTATCTTGACTTTACCTACTGCTACCAACAGTAATGACAATGACAACGCGTTTTTCAACGTGAACAATAATGCACGTCAGGAACAAACGGACCGCACCAATGCCAACATCAGTTTGAAAGCAGATGTGACCTCCTGGCTGAGTTTGAATGCCCGTTTTGGGGCTGACATTCACTCCACCAATGCCAACCGTTTTTTCCATCCTTATTCCAATATTGGCTTTAGCCGGGGCGGATGGCTTGAAAACTACACCGACCTTGGTCGTTTGCTCAACAGCAACTTTTTTGCCAACCTGCACAAAAACGTTGGCAAACTCAGTTTATCCGTACAAGCAGGGGGATCAATCGATGATCGCCGGTACGAAACAACCTCTGTATACGGAGAAAAGTTGTTTCTGCCGGATTTCAACAGCATCAACAACGTGGAACCAACCACGATGCGCAACAAGACCATCCTGACCCGGTCTCGTTTGTTGGGGGCTTTTGCACAAGGCAACTTTACTTTTGATGAATGGTTGACCCTGAACGTTACAGGGCGCAATGACTGGTCTTCTACCTTGCCTGTCGAAAACCGTTCCTATTTCTACCCATCGGTGGGTCTGGCCTGGAATATCATGGAGATGCCTTTCCTTAGAGGTAAAGAAAGTATTTTGGACAACCTTAAGCTACGTGCAACCTTTGCGGAAGTAGGTAACCCTGCACCAGCCTATAAAATCCGGGCACGTTTGGTACCACAAACCTCAACTGGTGGTGGATTTTTGTATGACTTCTTTGGGGACAACCCAAATCTGAAGCCTGAAACGGTTAGAAGTTATGAGTTCGGTACAGAAATGAGTTTTTTCAAAAGGCGGATTACCCTGGAAGCAAGCTGGTTCTCCAAAACCTTGATTGACCAGATTATTTCCCAACGTTTGAGCTATGGTACTGGGTTCATCTTTGGTTTGCTCAATGGTGGTGACCTGAATACCAAGGGTTATGAAGTTCAATTGGGCTTGGTACCTGTACGGACCCAAAACTTTGAGTGGGAAATGAATGTAAACTTCACCAAGTATGAGACCAAAGTTGTGGAACTTCCAGCCGCTCAATCAGAGTATTACAACTCGGATACCTGGGTTTACGACAACGTGCGTGCCAGTGCATTCGCTCCTGCTGATCTTTTGGCAGCTCGTTTCAACCAGCCTAACAACCGCTTTTATGAGCCTGTAAATGGCCGTGGTGCAGGTTCAGCAACTGCTATTGGTGGGTTTACCTACCTGCGCAACAGCAAGGGTCAGGTTTTGATCAATCCTACGACGGGTTTCCCGATCATGAACTCGAACTTCCTGCCAATGGGTGATCGCAACCCTGATTTTACTGTGGGTTTGGTGAACAGCTTTACGTTTAAAAATTTCAGTCTGTCCTTCCTGTTGGACATTCGTAAAGGTGGCGATATTTTCAATGGCAATGAGTTGTACTTGGTTCGTAATGGCTTGAGTACCCGTACGCTGGATCGAGACAAACCCATCGTGGTCCCTGGTGTGGTACGCGATGGCAAGGAAGAAAGTGAAACACCAACGGTAAACACTAAGGAAATCATCCCTAGTGCCAACGAGTTGTACTACACTACTGCACTTTCAGCTGAGGATTTTATTGAAAGAGACATCAATTGGCTGCGTTTGCGCGATGTGACTTTGCGGTATAGCTTCCCAACCCTGGGTAAAGGCCGGACCATCAAAGAACTGAGTGTATTTGTCAATGGTACCGACTTGTTGTTGATTACCAATTACACCGGGGCAGACCCCTACATCAGTGTTACCAGCCCAGCAACGGGCGGTGCAGGTGGATTTGGTCTGGATTT
>JAAFHQ010000054.1 GCA_013298445.1 Chitinophagales bacterium
AACACAGCAGGCACAGCGATTTTGAAATACAGCCCCTTAAAAAAGACATATTCTCCGGACAGGCCTGGTTTTTTGGGCAAATCGAGTTTGTACGCGATGCAAACAATGGCATTACTGGCTGCAAAATAAGCAACGGCCGGGTGAGGAATTTGTATTTTAAGAAGTTGTAAGTTTTGAAATAAAATAGGGGCTGGCTCAGAGCAGAATTTCTGAGCCAGCCCCTATTTTATTGGCGTATTGGCCAATCCCTTACTTGAATAATTTTTGAGCAATCGTACTCAAATATAATTTGCAGTTCATCCAGGTGTGTCCACCGTCAGAAATAAAGGTTTCGTGCTTGATGTTCTTTTGCTTCAACACCTCCATGTATTTCTGGTTTACAGCGTACAGTCCGTCCTCTTTGCCCACTCCGATCCAAAACAACTTGAGCATTTTGTTGGTCTTTTCAGGATTGGCAAAAGCTACTTCGTTGTTGCGTTCAAATTCGTTTTCAAGCATGCCAGGTGCAAATCCACACACATAGCTGAATTTGTCCAGGTTGTTCAAACCGAAGTACAAAGTAGTACCTCCTCCTCCGGAAAATCCGGCAATGGCCCGGCTGTTTTTATCATTTTTGGTCCGATAGCTTTTCTCCACAAATGGCATCAGATTTTCAAAAAAATCAGGTTTAAACTCCTGAAGGTTATCCCAGTTGCGGAGGCTGCCCGCAGATTTGCTGATTTTTGGATACGCCCGACCATAAGGCATCACAATAATCATGGGTTCGGCCTTACCCTCTGCAATCAAATTGTCGAGGATGATATTGGCTCGCCCGACCTTGGTCCAGGTCTCTTCAGTATCAGTAGTCCCATGCAACAAATACAATACCGGGTATTTCTTTTTCGGATTTTCCTCATAACCTGGCGGCGTGTAAATCACTACAGGGCGGATACCCAATGCCGGCGAATTGTAATACCGGTAGGAAACCGTACCATGGGGTACATTTTTAAGCGTATGCACCAAAGGGCTATTCCCGGTGACTTCCAAAATGCTGTTCTGGAAGCCCTCATTCGGGAAAATCGCGGAGTTTTTTGGATCGGCTATCTGGATGCCGTCAACATTGAAGGCGTAAGGATACATGTCCGGTTTTACTGGCCCCACAGTCACGCTCCATACACCTTTGTCATCTTTCGCCATTGTCACCGGAGCCTTTTCAAATTGGGCATTGAGCTTCACCTCCATGGCTTTTGGCGCCCAAAGCCTGAAACTCACCTTTCCATCCGGGTAAACTTCCGGAGAAACAAACGTAGGTTGCTGGTTAGGTTGTGACCAGGCCAGGGTAAGTACCCCACAAAAAATCAAGAGAAAGATGTTCCTTTTCATATGTTGTTGAATTGAAAGTCTGAGAACTTGTTTGAGTTTTTAGGGTTTATTTTGCCCATGCTTTACCTTCAGCGGTACGTCTCCAGGAGTAATACGTATCCAAAGCTTTTAGCGATTCCTCACTGGGGACAGCTCCCATTTGGGGGCTTTGTTTGAAATGCATCACTGCATGCTTCTTGCTCGTGAATTTTTCCCATTTTGGTACTCCAGGTCCATTGGGGTCCCCAAACTTGGCAAAGTTGGTCCAATAGGTCATGATTGCTTCAGATATGGCCTGGTCCGTAGAGGAAGCCTGTTTGCTTTCTGGATTGACATGACCGAACACAAACGCTACATCCTGCCCATGCGGAGAACCTGTGCCAAAAAGTGGCGAATCTGCTGGAAACTCAGGGTGTTGGTCAAAATAATAGTAAAACACCTTCGATTTTTTGCTGGTTTGAGCTTGCAACATGGCCCATTTCCAGGTATGCCAACCAAAAGCTGCGTCACGAGCCAGGTCGCGAGCAGTTTTAGGTACATTGTTTTCACCGACCGGGTAGGCTTTAACCAGGTCGTCTGCAAATTTTCCGTACCTTTTTTGCACGCCATCCAGGTAATCTTTTGGGGTTTTTGGAGGCATAAAACTCATCCCTTCATCGGAATTGTAGCCTACCAAAATAGGAGTAGCATTATACTGCCCCTTGGCATAAAGTGTACTCTGATCAGCAGGAATGACGTAGCCATCGATGGTGGGCCAGGAGGTGCCCAAACCTCGAACCCCTGGCAATTTATCAGCAGGTATTGCCCTCAATTCCTTCATGTTGGCTACTCCGGCTGTTTTCATGTATTCCAGGCCCATTGTCTCCGCATCAGCGAGCAGTTTTTGGTTTTCGCCTGGATAAGTGGTCACACGAGGAGGGCCAAAGGAGCCGCCACTTTGGGAAATGGCTCCGTGGAAAAGCCCTTTGGCCAAGGGTGAGGCACAAAGCATACTTACCGCGATTCCTCCCGCTGATTCTCCAAATATGGTCACTTTGCCAGGGTCACCACCAAATGCTGCAATGTTGTTTTGCACCCATTTCAACCCCGCTATCATATCGAGTAGGCCGTAGTTGCCTGACGCCTTGTTGGGCGACTCCGCGCTTAACTCCGGATGGGCGAGAAAACCCAACTGGCCTACGCGGTAGGCAATACTCACCAAAACAACCCCTTTAGCAGCCAGTTTTTCTCCAGTGTAACCCGGTTCGGCGGTAGAGCCAAAACTGAAACCACCACCATAAATCCAAACCAAAACGGGGAGTTTTTCAGTGGGTGATTTTGCCGGGCTCCAGATGTTGAGGTACAAGCAATCTTCACTTTTCCCGGCTGGTGGATTGCCCCCCTGGAAAGGACTGGGTCCGTATTGGGTTGCCATTTTAACCCCCTGCCATTTTTCAACAGGTTGGGGGGCTTTCCAGCGGTTTTGCCCAGAGGTAGAAGCACCAAACGGGATTCCCTTAAACACCTGCTGGCCGTTTTCGAAGGTACCTTGTACCAACCCATCCTGGGTCTGAATGGGCTGCCATTGTTGAGCATGGCCAAACAATGGGCCCATGATCAGCATTAAAAAAAGTATTTTGAAACGCTTCATAACTTTTGATTCAAATTATTTAAACAGCTGTTGGGTAAACTGATACAAACACCGTCTCCAGGTGAGCCATTCGTGCGCCGTATTTTCAGACACATAATAGGTGTTGTTGATTCCGGCTTTGGTAAAGGCATCGCTGAGTGCTTTGGTGCGCTGGCCTTCATGAGAGCCAATCCCCAAAAAGAACACTTTGACCTTTTTGTTAAAATCAGCACTATTGGCAAAGGCCCCGTTGTACACCGTCTTCATATCGGTTTCGGGATTAAACATCCCAGCTCCACTGAAGCCACCGATGTAAGCAAACTTGTCTAAGTTGGGCAGAGCAGTTTGGAAAGTTTGTAAGCCGCCCCAGGACAAGCCAGCCATGGCACGGCTCAAACGATCCGTTTTTACCCGGAAATTCTTTTCCACGTAGGGAATGATTTCATTCAGGAGCATAGGAGTAAATTTTGCCCCAAATTGTTTCCTCGCTTCGTTGACGTCCTCGCCTACCGCGGGCTTAAACATCCCGCCTGTTCCTCCGTCTGAAATGACGATGATCATCGGTTTGGCCTTTTTGTCGGCGATCAGGTTGTCCATAATGATGCTCAACTTGCCTTGTTCCACCCAGCCGCGTTCATCTTCACCCATGCCGTGCTGCAGGTACAAAACAGGGTATTTTTCAGTGGCATTTACATCGTAACCAGGAGGCGTGTACACAAAAAAACGTTCATACCCACCCACGGTCTTAGAGAGGTAATAGTTTTCCCTTACCTGGCCATGGGGAATATCACGTGGCGTGTAAAATACCTGATCCGGGGCTGGAATTTCAATGCCACTCATCATTTTACCAATGCCAAAGAAAGATTCAGAGCCGGGGTCTGAAAAACGGTAACCGTCGATCAGCAGGTAATAATAATGGAAGCCGGGTTGCAAGGTTTCAGTGGTAATGGTCCACAAGCCTGCTTCGTTTTTCACCATGTCGTATTTCTTGGCCAAATCAAGCTGTACATTGTTCGCCCCGGGAGCATCAATTTTGAAAATGGCTCGGCCTTGAGCATCTACCCGTGGGTACTGCATGCCGGGAGCATTGGTTTCGGCAGCAATGGATTGAGCAGGAAAGGCTTCAATATCAACCCCCATAGAGTACAACATCCGGGTAGCGTAACGTTTGCCAAATTTGCGGATGGCTTCAGCGGTGAAATGCAATTTGTCGGGAACAGCCTCCAAGCCAAAAGAAGGAATCACCATGGCACGGGGGAGGGTTTGGGGCAAAGTGGCGATGATCTCATTCATACTGGCACATCGCCCACCCTGGTCGGCATTCACCAATTCACCCGCGAGGAGGGGGATTGAATTGGGCGCGAGTTTCAGGTCTGCGAGTAAGTCGTCGTAGATTTTTTTGACCTTGGCGGGCCAGGCCTTGTCTCCGGTATTGGATTCACCCTGGTGCAATAAAATGCCTTTAATCACCCCTTTTTGCTGCGCGATCCGGGCCATGTCAACTAGCCGCTGGTAGGGATTTCCGCCATAAGCATCGGCCATTTTAATCATCCAGGGCTTGGCAGCAGCGGAGGTGTCCAGGTAGGTTTTGTACAAGGCCTTGTCAAAAATCTCAATCTTGCTCCCGGCCACGGCAACATGCACCAAACCAACACTGATGTTTTCCGGAAGGTACTGAATCATGGTGCGGCCAAAATAATCAGCGGGGGACAAGCGGGTATTGCAGCGGCAAAGGGGCGGCTTAGCGTCATACCAGTTGCCCATGGTGCGTCCCAACTCGGGACAATCCAAAGCGGACAACAACTTCAACCTTTTATTGCTGATGGTATCCTGTGGCCCAATCGGTGCTGGCCCCTCCATGTTAGATTGGCCAATACACAGGTAAATGTGGAAATTCGGATCTTGAGCAAAGCCTTTTTGCGCAATGAGACTTAAGCCCAATCCGAACAGAATGAGTAAAATGTTGGTTGTTTGTTTCATAGTTATAGTTTATCAATAAATGTAAATTTAATTTTTATTCGCAATGCCAGGAAACCTTCGATGTAATTTTCTTTAGACAAGTTCTACTATTGATGTAAGCACCTGATGATCCATAGGAAAGGATATCTCAAAAAAATGACATAGCAATAATTTTATTAAATTTGCGCTGCAGTACGTGGAAGAATAAATTTTTAAAGCTTGCTTATGTTTTTTCACTTTAGACAGAGGATGCTATCGACAAATTACCCAAAAGATGTTTTGCTCTTTCTATTCCTAATCCCTGTCATTAATTCAATCAATTATTATCTGACATATCCTCAGATAGATTTTAACGGCTATTTCGTGCTCACCTTTACCATTGATACACTCCAGGGCTATGCTGCATGGTTTGGTATCCGTGAGGTAATTGTTTGGTTAGATAAAAAAACACCCTATCAAGAGCGAATTGTTGGTCGCATCGTGCTGCAACTATTGCTTACACTATTGGTTGGGCTACTGATTATCATTGGACTGACCATATTGGTCAACTCTTTAGCCAGCAAAAAACCAGTACCTCTTTTTTTTTACACCCATAATTTATTCATTTTTGCCATCTGGATTTTGGTAGTCAATGGCATCTACATTGGCTGGTATTTCTTTAAATCTTGGCAAAAAGCAGTGCAGCAGCAAAATCAGGCAGAAAATGTTGAAAGTAAAACCAGCGGCTTTTTTGTCAAATCAGGCAAACAAAACTTACTGATCCCTTTTTCGGCAATTCTATACATCTGGGTAGATGGTAATTACACTTTGCTCTATACAGATGAACTTCGCAAGTATTTTGTCGATTTCTCTTTGGACAAGCTAGAAGAGCAAATGCCTGCAGATTTCTTTCGACTGAATCGCAAGTTTATTGCCCACCGTCAGGCCATCCAAGGGTACCAACGCCTGGAAAATGGTAAACTGGAGGTTTTGTTTCAGGGATTACCCGGCCTTCCTCCCAAACTAACGGTAAGTAGAACCAAAGCTCCCGATTTCAAACGCTGGTTCAACGTTTAATTGGGCACAGTTCAGCCTACATTTTGCTACAGTTCAACCTGAATTTGCGCTTTTTCCGTTGCCTGGTGCCCAGATATGTAGTCAGATTTGCAAAAAACAACGACTGTTATGCAAATCAAATTCTTTTTCCTCATCCTGATGTTGGGCTCAGTAACCCTGTGCCGGGCTCAGGAACAGCGCCTCGTGCTTACCGCAGGCTTCCAGTTTCACAGCTTGGGATTGCCTTTTAAACAAGTCAGGGAGAATTTTAAAAACCTGGGCCTAAGTATTGGTACACGTTACCAATGGAGCAAAAATGGAGCACTGGTTCAAGACCTGCAACTGAGCTGGCTGGTCAATCGTAAAGTTGGGAATTCCTGGAATCTTTACACACAATTGGGCTGGCAGCCCCGCCTGTTTGGGGCCATACATCTGGGGCCACAACTAGGCCTGGGCTATTCTTGGCTGGAGCACCCAGTTGAATCTTTTGAGCAAAAGAACGGTGAATGGATCGCTCGTGGACGGAGCGGAAAAGGGGTACTCAGTATTCCAGTGGGACTTTCGCTACGTTTGGCCAAGCAATCAAGCAGCAGCATACAGCCTTACCTAAGCTATCAAATGCTGATCCAGCGCAGTTACAACCAAGGCATTGCCTTTTTGCCCACCACTATGCTACAAATCGGTTCCCAAATTCCCTTGCACTAAATTTTTCAACATTTTAATTTCAATCTTTATGAACGCGCTCAAAATAAACATATTCGCCTTGATGCTAGTGTGTGTAGCGGCCTGTACGCCATATGAACAACTCACCCCGATCCAAACCTGTGATGCATCCAGCGAAAACTTGAATGCTAAGTTTCCACAAGCCGATACCTTGCGTAAAATCCTGCGGCAATTTACTCAATCCGGAATCCCTGGCAGTTCCATCGCTTTGTATTCAGCCAGGGATGGTTGGTGGGCCCACAGCGAGGGGTATGCTAAAGTCGAAGACAAAACTCCCATGCAAATTTGTCACTTACATTACATCCAAAGTATCGCCAAGACCTATACTGCGGTTGCCATTATGCGCTTGTGGGAAATGAAAAAAATAGACCTTGAGGTTCCGATCACACGTTATTTGCCTGCTCAAACCTGGCAAAAAATTACCAATGCAGATAGCATTACAGTCCGCATGTTGCTGAATCATACTTCTGGAATTCCTGAATATGGCTTTGCCCCGGATTACCTGCTCAAATTGCTACAAGCACCCGACTTCAGGTTCAGCAGTGCAGCATACCTGGATTTCATAGCCGGGCACGGCCTGGATTTCAGGCCAGGCAGCAAGCATAAATACAGCAACACCAACTATTTACTGCTTGCATTAATCGCAGATGCCATTACGGGTGATCACGCCAAATTCATCCGGGAGCAGATTTTCGTCCCTCTGGAGCTTAGAAACAGTTATTACCGCGATCAATTTTCCTATTTGGACCATCCAACTCTGGTCAATTCTTACTGGGACCGTTTTAGCAATGGTCAAATTGAGAATGTATCTAAAATGCAAAAGGTTAACGTGGCTTCCTTGGTAGGAGACGATGGCATTGTATGCACACCTCTGGATGCAGTGCGTTTTTTAAAGGGCCTTTTTGAAGGGAAAATTTTGGCTCCCAGTACCGTAACCCTGATGCAAAAGTGGGTTAAAGATGAACAAGGAAAAGAGGTTTATGGCCTGGGGTTGTACTTGGCGGATTATCAAGGCAAGCCAGCTATTGGGCATGGCGGGTCAGGCATTGGCTCGGGTGCGTTGTTGTACTATTTGCCTGAGCAGCAACTATACATCTTTCTGGCGGTCAATTTGGGAACCATTTTGGATGGGCCCTTAACTGAACGTACCGCAAAATTGAAAGATGCCGTGTTGGATGTTTTGGTAAATTAATAAGCATGCTGAAGCTTACGAGCATGTCTAATTTTTTTGTAGCAAAACAAAAAAAATAGACATGCTCGTACTCAATCAATTTTTCTTTATTTGTAAAATTATTTGAGGTGAGCTTCCTACAACTAAGCCCCATACAACTGGGAAGTCGCTCCAAGATTTGAGCATTTCAATCCTTTCGTCAATGAGTACCAAATTGATAATCCAGGCGACCATGCAAAATTCCATCCTGTTTTTTCTGCTTTTGGGACCAGCGGCCCTCTTGTTTAGCCAATCCAGTCCTGCCCTCTCCCGCCAGCCAGCCACAACAAAAAAATTCAAAACCCTAGACAGCCTGCTCCAAAGCGAGGTAAATGGGGACAAAATTCCGGGTGTAGTTATTCAGGTCAAAAAAGGCAAACAAGTCCTTTTCCAACGTGCATACGGGCTTTCCCAAAAATACAACGCTCAGCACCAGCTCCTCCCCAATCCTGAACCGACCACGCTTGACCACCTGTACGATTTGGCCTCCTTGACCAAGGTAGTGGGCACCACCACGGCCATCATGTTGCTGGTCGATCAAAAACAGATTGGCCTGGATGATGCGGTAGGCAAATACGTCCCGGCATTCGATGCTCCCGATAAGCGAACAATCACCATTCGGCACTTGCTCAGTCATTCGGCCGGGCTACGGGAATGGTATCCGCTTTATTACCGGGCCTCTAATAAGCAGGAGACTTATCGACTGATCGGAGAATTGCCCCTAGCCTTTCCGGTAGGCAAACAGCGTCGCTACAGCGATTTGGGTTTTGTGCTGCTGGGCCAGATCATCGAGCAGGTGTCCAAAATGCCGCTGGAGCAATTCCTGGATCAACAGGTCTTTAAGCCTCTTGGAATGTTACATACAACTTATAATCCACTAAAAAAGGGAGGGTTCAGCAAAATTGCAGCCACTTCCCCCGGAAATCCCTATGAAAAAAGGATGGTTTACGATGCCTCGCTTGGTTTTACAGTGAAAGACCTGGACCCCAAACAATGGGATGGCTGGCGCAATTATACCTTGAAAGGTGAAGTAAACGACGGCAATACCTGGTACGCGAACGGTGGCATCTCAGGAGCAGCAGGCCTATTTTCCACAGTTGGCGACTTGCAAAAATTGGTGGACATGCTAATGGCCAAAGGAAAAGTAGGCGAACGGAAGTTTATCTCCGCACAAACCATCGAGCAGTTTTTGGCCAAAGATCAATTCAACAATGGCCTGGGCTGGATGATGGACCCTACCAATCCGGTCATGAAAAACGCTCCCGCAGGTACCTTTGCACATACGGGATTCACTGGTACCAGCATAGTGGTGGTGCCCCAGTCGAATCTTTCCGTGATTGTGCTCATCAACCGGCAGAACATGGGCTTGTCCGCCAAAGGTACCTATTACGATCTTGGCCCATTGCGCCAGAAGCTTATTGCCGCCGTGTTAAAGCTATAAGGTCTTTTTAAATTTCAATTGGGTATTGATGATGCTGTGCCGAAGAGAATCAGGCAAGTAGCGTACCATCCAATGCATCAATTTTGAGTCAGCTCCAATGAAATATTTGAGTTTGGGTTTGCGGCTTTGCAGTACTTTTTTATAAATTAAAGCAGCTGCCTGTGCGCTTACCCCCTTGTTTTCTAATTTGTTGGAAAGCTGGAGCGCAGTTGTGATGTTGTCGCGGTACAAGTGCGCACCCTCAGTCGACAATTGCTGCAAGCTGGCCTTGATACTTTCCTCGGCTCGGTTCCAGATTTCCGTTTTTACAGCTCCCGGCAGAATAGCCGAACAATGGATATTTTGTGGTGCCAACTCAAATCGAATGGATTCTGTAAAGCCTAAGATTGCAAACTTCGCTGCGTTGTAAAATTGAATAAACGGGAAGGAAGAAATGCTGCCAGTTGAGCCAATATTGATGATCCTAGCACTTGATCCACTGGCCTGTGCATATTTGCGCAACAAAGGAATACATGCTTTACAGAGTTTGGCCATGCCCCAAAAATGGGTTTCCATCAGGTGTTTGGCCGCTTCCTCCTCAAATTCCTCGGTAGGGACGCCGATGCAGTTGCCCGCGTTGTTAATGAGTGCATACAAGCCATTTTCACCAACGGTCTTGGCAACTTCCTGGCACGCTTCCTCAATGGCTTTGGTTTGGGTTACATCTAGTCGCAGCGGGATGATCTGTGGATGATTACTTTGCTGCCATTGCTGTAGTGCCTTTTCATTTCTAACCCCGGCAAAAACAGTATAGCCTGAATCGGCCAATAATTTTACAGTGGCTGCTCCGATTCCGGAGGAAGTGCCCGTGATGAGCACGTATTTTTGAGGCATACTATTAAATTTTGTGTTGCATTGCTGATAAAAACTCCATGAAAGCGGCCAGCTTAAACATCCAAAATCACTCTGGCCATCGGAGAGATTCGTTCCAATGTTTCGGGCTGGATGTATCTTTTTTGATCAATCTGCTGAGGTTGGTCTTTTCGGCAAAAATAACTGTGGATGGCGCGGCGTGGCTGTTCGGTCCGGTTGTTGGTTCCGCCATGCCAGGTGTGCGAGTTAAAAATAAAGACAGAACCTGCTGGTGCTTCAATCAAGACTTCTTTTGGATGGGTCACCAGCGGATCAGCTAAAACATCCTGGGGCATTTCGCCAGTCAAATGGGTGCCAGGAACAATGCGGGTAGCTCCATTTTCTTCAAAAAAATCATCCAGCAACCAGATGGAGTTGCATACTTTAAAGTCATCGGCAGCTACTGCTTCATGCCAGTCGACATGCAATTTTTGAAGCCCCTTCCCCGGTTTGGCCGCTCGGTAATTCAAAGAGGACAATTTAAACTCCGCTCCCAACACCTCGGCCATCGCTGCCAATACCCTGGGATGCGTATAAAACACATCAAACGCCACACCTTTATTCACCAAATCGGCCAATCTATCCGCGCCTTCTTCTTTCGGGTGACGAATGTAGGGAGAATCCATTAACTCTGAACCTGAGTTTTCACCTTCCTCGTCCATGAGTTCCTTCAATCGCTGCTGAATGGATGCCAACTGCTCATCTGAAAGCAATTTGCCCAGATTCAAATAGCCATTTTTGGCTAAAAACGCTTTTTCTGCGGAGGAAAGCGTGGCCTCAGTTACACCTAGTTTTGACAATAAGGTATGCATAGGCTGCATAGTTTATGGTATATCTGAAAAAATATCACTGTATTATCCCACAGCTAAGAAATGAGATATATCATTGAATTTAGGCATAAAATTGACCAATTTAGACAAAATGGACAAAGCCATTTTAAAACAAGATGAAAACTTTATTCAACTTTTCCCGGTCCAGATCAGTCTCCTTTTTTTTGGCACTGATCATGCTTTTTTATGCGGTGAGTTGCAACCAATTTGTTGTTCGGAGTATCGAACCCAAAAAATTGGTAAGCCTTGAAGAAACTTCATCCCATCCAAAACACTTCATTGTTCATACAGGTGAATACCTTTATGAAATACAAAATTTATCCATAGAGGGCGATAATCTAGTAGGCAAAATGGCTCCAGTCACAGGCTCAGTCTATTACAGCTCCATGATGGAGAAGCCCTATATCATCAACCATGATGATATCCTCAATGAAGTTCACCTGTTTTTAACTACTACAATTGAGCCGCAATCTGTAGGTAAGGTTTCCCTTCCATTTAAGGACATTAAAGAGGTGCGGGTCATTGCCTATGACAGATCTGGGGAACTATTGGGGTTAACGATTTTAGTCGGATCTTTGGTTGGATTAGTTATCATCGCGTTGGCCAGTTTTACTTTTACGTCTTGTCCATTCGTCTATGTGCAGGATGGCGATAGCTACAAATTTGTGGGTGAAATATTCGGTGGAGCGATAGGTCAAAACCTTTGTCGCAATGACTACCTTCCCTTGCCCGCTTTACAAACAAAAGACAGTTTTTACCAACTTCAAATCAAAAGTGACTTGGAAGAAAGGGAATACATTGACTTGTTGCAATTGGTTTCAGTGCAACACCCCGCAGGTACCCGAGTGTTGACGGATCAAAGTGGACAGGTGCATCTTTTGCGGAGTGAGCATTTTCCCTTGCGGGCACAAACCTTTGACAATGTGGATATTCGATTTACCCTACAAAACAAAACCAACGATTTTTATTCTTTTAACAATGAGGACTCTTCCCGCAATGGGGTCTTTCTTACTTTTAAAAAGCCCCAAGATGCCCGTACTGCAAACTTGATTCTGAATGTAAAAAACAACCTCTGGATCGACCAGGTTTTGAACGAATACTTTAGCAAGTTTGGCAACAAATTTGACTCCTGGATGTCGGAACAAGCCAAATTTCCATCTGAAGACCGAATACAAAATATCCTCAAAGGCGATTTGCCCCTTCGCGTTTACCTCAAAAAACAGGGACAATGGCAAAAAATCGAGGAATTGAATGCAGTAGGTCCATTGGCTTTGAAAGAGTTGCTGGTTCCTTTGAATCTGTCTGGTATTGATTCAGATGAAATTGAGTTAAAATTGGAAAGTGGGTTTATGTTTTGGGACCTGGATTATGCTGCCATGGATTTTACTCCGGAAAGCCCCAGCCAGCTTTTTATAACTCACCTCAATCCAATTTCAGCCCTTGATAAGGCCAATCAAGACCAAACCCTGTTGCTCAAAGCAGCAGATCAAAACTACCTGGAACAAAAAGCAGTAGGAGAATCTATAACCCTTAAGTACCCCCAAGCTCCAACCCTGGAAGGAATGAAGCAAAGCTTCTTTTTGGAAAGTCGTGGATATTATGAATTGGTTCGCAAGTTTAAGGGTACACCACAGGTGGATGAGCTGAACCAGTTGAAAGCACCGGGGGCTTTTTCGGATTTTTCCAGAAAAGAATACTTGAAATTCATTGCTCCGCTGATGATAAAATTGTGATTAGACCATCCAAATTGGCGTGTTTTTTCGATAGTTGCTTAAGTCTAGTGTGTTGTTACTTTCTTTTAACTGTAGTGAGCAATATGGGTTGAATCTTGGCCCAAAGCGGTCAAGGTTCAACCCATTGTTTGCCGCTTATTTCCCCAACATTTTTTCGATCTCTCCAGAGAAGGCATTCAATACCTCTGCAGTATTCTGGATTTGCTGATCCACCTCTGCAAATTCGCGTTGCTCAATGGCTTCTCTAATGCCTGGCAAGGTTTTCACCCCATAGCCCGTATAAAAACCGGGTGCATAGATAAAGTGCTTGAACCAGGGGCGTTTGGGCAAGCCGCTGGCCCGGGTAAGCTTTTGTTCCAGGTGCATCAAGGCCTGATTGATGAGTGCCGGATTGGCCAGGATTTTTGCCGAGGATGCCTGGTACAAATCAGCCGCTTGCTTCAGGCGGGCTAGGGCGCTTTGTAAAGGTGCAAAGTTAAAATACGGCGTTTCAGGCTGCACTTTAGGTCCTTTAAGGCTTTCGCTTGGGTTGAGGGCCAGATCGTAAAGCCCACTCTGGATGTTTTGATTTTCCTTTTGAGTTGTATTCCGCTGCTCATCGGCAAGTTTCATGACTTCATCGGCATAGGTTTTTACCGTGGCGTAGAATTTCTGAAACTCAAATGGAAGTACCTCAGCATTGGCCAGTCGCAGGGCAGTGCGCGCGCCTACCTTGGCCAGAGCAAGACCATACATAAAGTTTTTGTCCTTGAAGCGCACATAATCCAGGTAGGTATCGTACATGGTATGGTATTCTCCGCCGGAACCTTCTCCTCCAAATCCAATATTCAACGATGCAATGCCCAGGTGCTGGATGAAGGGTGTATAATCCGAGCCTGAGCCCAAGGCACTTAGTTTCAAACCAGGGCTTTCCTGTTTTAAAACGACCTTTTCCATGGCCTTTCTGCGCTCGTAGATGCTCTTTTGGGTTTGGGGATCCTGCACATCTTTGGACACCTGTTCTACCATTTGCTCCAGTGTATGTGATCCACCAGCGAACAAGAACCCTGAACCATTGCCATCGGAATTGATGTAGGCGACCGCTTTCTGGCGCAATTCATCCGCGTGTGTTTCCACCCACTCGGTTGATCCAAGTAAACCGGGTTCTTCTGCGTCCCAGGCGCAATAAACGAGGGTGCGTTTGGGCCTTTGACCATTTTTGGCCATAAGTCCAATGGCCCGGGCTTCCTCCAATTCTGCTACCAATCCGCTAAGCGGGTCGGCGGCACCATGCACCCAGGCATCGTGGTGGTTGCCCCGAATGACCCACTGATCGGGAAATTCTGAGCCTTTTAGTTTGGCAATGACATTGTAAGCGGGTTGTAAGTCCCAATTGAATTCCAACTTGAGGTGTACCTTGCCCGGGCCTGCACCCAGGTGATAAGTAATGG
>JAAFHQ010000540.1 GCA_013298445.1 Chitinophagales bacterium
CAAGCTCAAAGAAAACAAGGATTTTAATTAAATTCCCTGTACATGGATCATCCCGAATTTACAAGTATCACAAAGAAAAAATGAGCACAAAGAACCCAAAGGCAGCACAAAGGACACAAAGACGCGATTTTGACAAAGCAATATGCCTGGATTTTTTTCTTATTTTGGATGTAAAGCCTTGTCAACGTCTAACTTTGTGTCCTTTGTGCTGCCTTTGGGTTCTTTGTGCTAAAAAATTGTCGCTTTGTGTTTTCTGAAAAATTCGGGATGACTCATGTTTGCGGTTGCCCCTTGCGGTTACCCAAAAATATTGATATGCATTTGAAAGGGCACCCGCAAGGGTTGCCCCCACCATGGGAACCATTTCCCCCCATTTGCCGTTCCTCGCTACATTAAACGGCATTCCATGGAACCAACATCCGAAAAATACCCGCGCACTTACCATTTTCCCTTCTCGGAAGGTGCCGTCAACGATGATCGCATCCAGGAGGAATGGGCGGAGCTTTTGACCAAAGAGATCGTCATCACTGAAAAACTGGATGGCGAAAACACCTGCCTAAAAGCCAATGGCATTTATGCTCGTTCTCATGGAGCGGTAAACCAAAACCCCTGGGCTAAACCCATTTGGGAAATATGGGAGCGGGTGGGTCAATCCCTGGGCGACCTCCATGTTTTTGGTGAAAACCTGTACGCCATCCACAGTATTACCTACGAACGACTGGATAGTTATTTCTACATCTTTGCCGTACGCGACAATGGGCAATGGCTATCCTGGGACGAAGTGGACTGGTACGCACAACTACTGGATTTGCCTACTGTGCCCGTCTTGGAACGCGGCCATTTTTCCAACACACAATTGTCAAACATCATTGCTGAGCAACAAGTGCGAGGTAGTTTTTTTGGCGGAGAAAGTGAAGGTATCGTTTGCCGCAATGCCGCCGCCTTCCCAGAATCCGATTTTTCCACCAACGTGCTGAAGTACGTTCGCAAAAACCATGTACAAACCGATGAACACTGGACGCGCAACTGGCAAAGGGCCCAACTTTGGTTTGAACGGCCTGATTTTTCAGCAACGACAGGTGAATTGGGCGCTGATTGAGTCTTTCGACTGGGTCGAACCTATGCGCACTTGTCCCCAGGAACCGGAGCACCACGCCGAAGGCGACGTATGGACGCATACCCGCATGGTGATTGAAGCCCTGTTGGCCTTGCCTGCTTTCCAGGAATTGGCGGAGCGGGAACAGTCTTTGTTGTTTCACGCAGCCTTGTTGCACGATGTGGCCAAACCGCAGTGTACCACCATCGAAAACGGCAAAATTAGCTCACCCCGACACGCAAAGATTGGAGAGAAAGTGGCTCGGGAAATCCTCTGGGATTGTGAAACCGGGTTTCGAGAGGAAGTATGTGCGTTGGTACGCCAACATGGTTTACCGCTCTGGATCATGGACAAACCCGACCCCATTCGGGCTGCTATTTTGGCCAGTTGGCGGGTGCGCAATGAACTGACCTATCTGCTCGCCAAAGCGGATGTATTGGGTCGCATTAGTGCGACTTGTGATGAACTGATGTACCGAGCCGACCTGTTTCGGGAGCTTTGCCTCGACAACCATTGTTTTGAACAGGAAGCAACCTGGTTCAATGCCCATAGCCGCTACCGCTATTTTTGGTCGGATGAAACTTATCCCGTAGAGATTTTTGACGACACAGTTTTTGAAGTGGTCATGCTGTCGGGTATAGCGGGCAGCGGCAAGGATACTTTTTATGCCAAAAACTATGCCCATCTGCCCATTGTGAGCCTGGACGAAATACGGCGTGAGCTGAAAATTCGCCCCGACGACCGCGACGGACAAGGCAAAGTGGCCCAGGTAGCCTACGAACGCGCCAAGGAATTTTGCCGTCGAAAACAATCTTTTGTCTGGAACAGCACCAACTTGACCTCGGAACTACGCGCCCGCCTGCACAATGCCTTGCGGGTATACAATCCCCGATTCAAGATCGTTTACCTCGAAACGAGCCAGGAAAACATTTTTAGCCGAAGGAAGGAGGACATTAAAAGTAGTGTTCTGGCCAGAATGATTGAGCAATTGGACATGCCTTTGGTAGGGGAAGGACACGAGGTGAGGTGGATGAGGAGTTAGGGGGTAAAGGTAAAATAAAATTTTCTTTATGTTATTTTAAGTCACGAAAGTAACATAAAGAAAATTTTATTTTACTTTTGAATTTAAATACAATTCTATGATTGAGCTTGAAAAATACAACTCTGGAGAAATTGAGCAAAGCCCCACTGGTTATAAATACTTCTTGCCTAGCAAGATTAATGACTCTTGGAGATGGGATAACGCTCAAATCAATAGTCTTCTGGAAAAAGCTGCGATTAAATTGGGGGAGCTCAACTCCTTTTCAAAATTAGTTCCCAATATTGAGCTGTTCATTCAATTGCATGTTATTAAAGAGGCTGTAATATCAAGTAGAATAGAGGGTACCCAAACAAAAATGGATGAAGCCTTATTGAGCGAAGAAGAGATCTCTCCTGAAAGACGAAATGACTGGAAAGAAGTCAACAACTACATAAAAGCACTAAATAATGCAGTCGCAGATTTAGATAAATTACCCATATCATCTAGACTCATTAGAAAAACCCACGCTATGCTCCTAGAAAATGTGCGTGGAGAATACAAACAGCCAGGAGAATATCGTACGAGTCAAAACTGGATTGGTGGAAGTAGTTTGGCAGATGCCGTATTTGTGCCCCCGCACCACAATTATGTGAACGAATTAATGGGAGACCTAGAAAATTTTATCCATAACGAAGAAATTAATATTCCTGCACTGATTAAAATTGCCATAGCACATTATCAATTTGAAACAATACACCCTTTCTTGGACGGGAACGGTAGGATTGGCAGATTACTCATAACTTTGTTTTTAATTGAACAAAAGATATTGGCAAAACCATTACTGTATTTATCGGCTTACTTCGAAAAAAACAAAGGGCTCTATTACGACAATCTTACATTCGTTCGAACCAAAAACGATATGACCCAGTGGCTAAAATACTTTTTAGTTGGCCTTGCCGAAACAGCTGAAAAAGCATCAGATACGCTCTCTAAAGTCATTGATTTAAAAGCTGCATTAGAACAGAAGCTTAATGCTACCTTTGGAAGAAAAAGCCACAGTGCAACTAAGCTACTGACCCATTTATTTCAAAAACCTATAGTCCATGTAAAAGAGGTACAAGATGTAACCGAGCTTAGTTTCAAAGCTGCGAATAGTCTGGTCGCAGATTTTATTTCTGCTGAAATCCTCAACGAAAAAACCGGGCAGCATCGAAATCGAGTTTTTGTTTTTGACCAATATTTAGAATTGTTTTGATTTATATTTTAAAATACATCAATTTCTTGATATTCTTGTAACAAACACCCTCCAAACGACGTATATTACCCCTATCCACCATGCCAAACACCTTACATGAACAAAAAAAGCCTATCTGAACGCGACATCTGCACCAAGTTCATCACGCCTGCGTTGGTGAAAGCGGGTTGGGATACCCAGCTCCAGCTCTTGGAAGAAGTGTCGTTTACCGATGGGAAAATATACGTGCGGGGAAAAATCGCCGGGCGGGGCAGCCGCAAACGCGCCGACTACATCCTGTATTACAAGCCCAACATCCCCGTAGCCATCATTGAAGCCAAAGACAACAACCATTCCGTACGGGCGGGTATGCAACAAGCCCTGGATTACGCCCACACTCTGGACATTCCCTGTGTGTTCAGCAGCAATGGCGACGGCTTTTTGTTCCACGACAGCAGCCTAAAAGATGGCCTCATTGAAACAGAATTGGACATCGATGCCTTCCCCAGTCCCGAAGCACTCTGGGCGCGTTACAAAGTATACAAAGGCATCCATACCCCTGAATCTGAGCGCATCGCTACCCAGGACTACTTCTTCGACGGCAGTGGGCGCAATCCCCGCTACTACCAACAAATTGCGGTCAACCGCACTGTAGAAGCCATTGCCCGGGGGCAAAACCGCATCCTCCTGGTCATGGCCACCGGAACGGGCAAAACCTACACCGCCTTCCAGATCGCCTACCGCCTTTGGAAAGCAGGGGCAAAAAAAAGAATCCTTTTCCTGGCCGACCGCACGGCCCTGATCGATCAAACCCGCCGGGGTGATTTTAAACACTTCAAAGAAAAAATGACCATCATCCGCAAAAAGGTGGTCCAAACCGCGGATGGCAAAGAGGAACTGGTCTCGGTGCGCAAGCGAGGCATTGATTCCGCCGATAAAGCCTACGAAATTTTTCTGGGCCTTTACCAAGGCCTGAGCAACAACGAACCCGGCATTGAAGATGCCTACAAAGATTTTTCACCCAATTTTTTTGACCTCGTCATCATCGACGAGTGCCACCGCGGCAGCGCCAAGGAAGACAGCAGTTGGCGCGAAATCCTGAGCTATTTTCACGCTGCCACCCATATTGGCCTCACCGCTACCCCCAAAGAAACCAACGCAGTCAGCAACTCGGAATACTTCGGTGACCCCATCTACACCTATTCCCTTCGACAAGGCATTGAAGATGGTTTTTTGGCCCCTTACCGCGTAATCCGGGTGGGGCTGAACATCGACCTGGAAGGCTGGCGTCCACCTTTTGGTTTTCGCGACAAGGCAGGCCGTCCCGTGGAAGACCGCATTTACAACCGCAGTGATTTTGACCGCAACATCGTAGTGGACGAGCGCACC
>JAAFHQ010000541.1 GCA_013298445.1 Chitinophagales bacterium
CGGGTAGCTTCCTGAGGCTGGAGGACGTGCCACTCAAATTCATCACGGAAGTGACGAATGGCAGCCGCTACCGGCCAGGCCGAAGCATCACCGAACGGACAGATGGTATTGCCTTCAATTTTGCGTTGTACGTCCCACAGCAGGTCGATGTCTTCCATACGTCCATGACCGTGTTCCAGGCGGTGCAGGATTTTTTCCATCCAGCCTGTACCTTCCCGGCAGGGGCTGCATTGCCCGCAAGATTCGTGGTGGTAAAAGCGGGAGAAATTCCAGGTATTGCGCACCACACATTGGTCCTCGTCAAAAACAATGAAGCCACCTGAGCCCAACATACTACCAGTTGCGAAACCACCATCAGACAAGGACTCGTAGCTCATCAGGCGAGGTTCTCCTTTGGCGGTTGTAGTGATCAGGCGGTTGGGCAGAATGGGTACGGAAGAACCTCCGGGCACGAGTGCTTTGAGCTGCTTCCCACCTTTGATGCCCCCACAATATTCGTCGGAGTAAATGAATTCCTCAACAGGAACCCCTAATTCAATTTCGTATACGCCGGGTTTGTTGATATTGCCACAAGCGGAAATCAACTTGGTACCTGTACTGGCACCAATACCAATTTTGGCATAGGTTTCCCCTCCCTCATTGATGATGAAAGGGACTTTGCAAATGGTTTCAACGTTGTTGACGATGGTAGGGCAGCCCCACAAACCTTCCACAGCGGGGAAAGGGGGTTTGATGCGTGGGTTACCCCGTTTGCCTTCCAGCGATTCTATCAAAGCGGTTTCTTCACCACAGATATAGGCACCTCCACCAGGATGGACGTGCAAATCGAGGGAGAAACTAGTGCCTTGGATGTTTTCGCCCAGGTATCCTTTGGCATAAGCCTCATCAATGGCATGTTGCAGAATGTGTAGAATGTACATGTACTCGCCACGAATGTAAATGTAGGCAGTACGAACACCCAGGGCAAAACTGGAAACAATCATTCCTTCAATCAGCAGATGAGGAATTTTTTCCATCAAAAGCCTGTCCTTGAAGGTACCTGGTTCAGATTCATCGGCGTTGCAGAGCAGGTAGCGCGGTTTGTCGTTGCCTTTAAAAATAAAGCTCCACTTCATTCCCGTTGGAAAACCTGCACCACCACGGCCACGCAAGCCAGATTTTTTTACTTCTTCGGTGACCTCATCCGGTTGCATTTTTTTCAATGCTTTGTCCACCGCACGGTATCCGCCGTTTTTGATGTATCCTTCGATCCCGGTGATTTCCGGTTTATGGATGTGCTCGGTCAATATTTTCAACCTACTCATAGCTGTGTGGCGTTTTGTCGGAAGGCCTCCAATAGTTGGTCAATCTTCTCCTCGGTCAAAAACTCATGGTATTTTTCCCCAACTTGCATCATCGGGCCATAACCACAAGCTCCAAGGCATTCCACCGTTTTGATGGTGAACATGCCATCGGGGGTAGTTTCCCCGTCTTGGATATTCAACTTTTGCTCCAGGTACTTGACGATGTTGTCGGAACCTACCAGCATACAAGGTCCGGTACGACATACTTCCAACACGTTTTTGCCAACGGGATGTACGTGAAACATGGTGTAAAAGGTAGCTACTTCGTACACCTCGATGTGCTGAATATCGAGCAATTCAGCTACATAATCCATCACTTCTACACTGATCCAACCGAAGTCTTTTTGGGCCAGATGCAGAATTGGCAAAATGGCCGATTTCTGCCTCCCTTCGGGGTAACGCTTGATCAGCGTTTGAACCTGGGCCAGACGTTCTGGTGAAAAAGTTATGTTTTTTGTCTCGATCATTGGTTAAGCATCTAATTCACCCGCAATCACATTCATGCTACTCATCGTCAGAATGGCGTCTGAAAGCATTGAACCCTTGATCATTTCGGGAAAAGCCTGGTAATAAATAAAGCAGGGGCGGCGGAAGTGCAGACGATAGGGTTGACGACCACCATCACTGATGAGGTAGAACCCTAATTCGCCATTTCCACCTTCCACAGCATGGTATACTTCACCTTTGGGTATATCTACTTCACCCATCACAATTTTGAAGTGCCAAATCAGGGCCTCCATTTTTGTGTAGACGTCCTGCTTTGGAGGCAAGTAAAATTCAGGTACGGGAGCAAAGTATTCGCCTTGGGGCATTGCCATCAATTTGGCGTAAGCTTGTTCAATGATGCTCAAACTTTGCCAAATTTCTTCGTTGCGCACACAGAAGCGATCGTATACATCTCCTGATTGGCCTACGGGAATGATGAAATCGAAATCTTCGTAGGAAGAGTAAGGATTCATCACCCGCACATCATAATCTAAACCAGCAGCACGTAGGTTGGGGCCGGTAAAACCATAACTCAATGCATCTTCCACACTAATGCCACCTACACCAATGGTCCGATCCATAAAGATGCGGTTGCGGGACAGCAAGCCTTCGAATTCTTTCCAAACTTTAGGAAACTCATCCAAAAACTTGCGGATTTTGCGCATCACCTTGTCGTCAAAGTCGCGTTCGAAGCCACCGATACGACCAATATTGGTAGTGAGTCGAGAACCACAAATTTCTTCGTAAATTTCGTAAACATGTTCCCGTTGTTGAAACACGTATACGAAGCCTGTTAAAGCTCCTGTATCAACCCCGACAACGCTGTTACAAATCAAGTGATCGGTAATGCGTGCCAACTCCATAATGATCACCCGCATGTAATCCACCCGTTTTGGCGTTTTTACACCAAGCAGCTTTTCTACTGTCAAGTGCCAGCCAATGTTGTTGATCGGAGAGGAACAGTAGTTGAGTCGGTCCGTAATGGGGGTAACTTGATAAAATGGCCGGTGTTCTGCCAATTTTTCGAAAGCACGATGAATGTAGCCAATGGTGGCTTCACCAGATACGATGTATTCGCCATCCATTTGCAGCACGTTTTGGAAAATACCGTGCGTTGCGGGGTGGGTAGGACCAAGGTTAAGCGTATTGTATTGCTTTTCCTCTTGAAGTCCGGGTGGAGTGGTTTGCAATGTATCCATTAGCGGCCAAAATATTTGTCGTCCTTGTCGGTGCGGGTTCCATCTTCAAGTGGATATTGCTTCAACAAAGGATGATAATCCATATCGTCAACATTCAGGATACGGCGCAAATCAGGATGACCGGTAAACCGAATGCCAAAAAAATCGAAGGTTTCTCTTTCCATCCAATTGGCACCCTTAAAAACGGTAGTGGCAGTAGGAACCACTGGGTCATTTGCGGGAAAAAAGGTCCGCAAGCGCAAACGGATGTTGTGCACCAGGCTATGTACATGGTAAATAACGCCCAACTCCTGTCCGCTTTGTTCAGGAAAATGGACGCCACAAAGATCGGTTAGGAAAATGAATTGGAATGCCGCATCTTCCTTAAGCCATTTGATGATGTCGATTACATCTTCACGTGGTACGTTTAAAGAAAGCAAACCAAATGGTTCATCATGGCTAAGAATTTTACCCGGGAATTGGGCTGAAAGTCTTTCCACAATTGATTCGTGGGTAATATCGGTAGCAGTCATAATGGACTTCGATTATTCAATGCCGTAAGAATTCAACAATTGTTGGTATTCATCACTGTTGCGGCGGCGCAAAGATTCATTTTTCACCAATTCCTGAATCTTCATTACCCCGTCGATGATGGCTTCCGGGGTAGGAGGGCAACCAGGAACATATACGTCGACCGGAATCACCTTGTCGATACCCTGCAAAACGCTGTAGGTATCAAAAATTCCTCCTGAACTTGCACAAGCACCTACAGACAATACCCAACGGGGCTCGGCCATTTGCAAGTAAACTTGTTTAAGTACTGGGCCCATCTTTTTTGCGATGGTTCCCATTACCATGAGCAAATCAGCCTGGCGAGGGGAAAAGCTGAGGCGTTCAGAACCAAAACGGGCCAAATCATAATGCGCACCCATGGTAGCCATGAACTCGATGCCGCAGCAGGAGGTAGCAAAGGGAAGGGGCCAAATGGAATTGGCACGGGCCAAGCCTATGGCTTTATCTAAAGATGTGGCAAAAAAACCTTGTCCGGTGTGACCTTCGGGACTTTCAACCAGTTTAACAGCCATTATTGTTGAATTATGAGTGAAGAGTAATGAATGATGAATCAAACACAACCTCTACTTGTTTTCGAATTACATCTGACCTTTCTCCCAGTTGAGGGCACCTTTTTTCAAAATATAAAGGTAGCCTAAAAAGAGTGGGGCAATGAACAACAACATTTTTAAGTAGCCTTCGCCACCCAGTTCCTTAAAATTGACTGCCCAGGGGTAAAAGAAGATCACCTCCACATCAAACAACACGAAAAGAATGGCAGTAAGGAAATACTTAATAGAAAAAGGCAAACGAGCGTTACCTACCGATTCAATGCCACATTCAAATGCTTCAGCTTTTAGAGCGCTATGGCGCTTGGGGCCTAACATGTGGGTGGCCAGCATGGTAGTGACGACAAATCCACCTGCAACCAACAGTTGAATCAAAATTGCGATATAATCAAATTGGATTTCCATGGTTCTAATTTGTTTGGGTGATTTCCATTGCAACAATTGGCACCGACAACCCATGAATTTATTCGTGGGACAGTGCACCTTGTTCAGTCAAAATTGTGTCAATGGGAATTCAGGAGCAAAAGTATCAAAGCATTTTCAAATTATTAACAGTATTGCAAAGTAAAGGTTTGTAATGAATTTATTTGTACGAAGTCTAAATAAAAAA
>JAAFHQ010000542.1 GCA_013298445.1 Chitinophagales bacterium
GCAACCTTGTGGTTTATTTCTCCGGTGTATTTGTCCCAAATGGGCTGCGGATAACCATCGGCACCTACGGGAGAGTAAACCGCCTCCCAAATGTCCCATTGTTGGCCTCCGCGGCTTTTGGTACCGAGCACGAGTTCCCGCATGTTGGCCTCCCGTAGGGTGGCGGATACGTGACCCAGGTAGTCGCGCATGCCGGGGCGAGGTGTCTTTTTGAACTCACTATCCAGCCAGTAAGCGTTTTTGTCCTTGTAAATGTCTACAACGGTATACGCCCGGAAGTCAATCGGATCGGGGCAGGCGGCATAACAACCATTGTATTCATTGGGGTAAAACAACTGAGCTGCCAGTGCTTCCCAGCCTCCGGTGGACCCGCCGTACATGAAACGCGCCCATCCCTGGCCAATGCCCCGGAACTGCTTTTCGATATAAGGAATCAACTCGTAAGTGATGGCGTCGCCGTAAGGCCCAATGTTTTGGGAATTGACGGCGTAGGAGTCGTCGTAAAAAGGGTTGGCGTGCTGGATTTCGATGGCGATCATGCGGGGGAAATTCGGCCCGGTCCACATTTTGTAAAAATCATAAGCCTCTTGCTGCTCGATGCGGTTGTAACAGTCGAGTTTGAAGCGGGCGCTGTAGGTGCAGGGGATGGTGGTATCGGGTGGAGTGGTGCGCCAGCCACTAAAATCATCGGGGAAATGGCCGTGAAAAATGGCGAGCGGGTAGCGGGCATTCGGGTGGCTGTCAAAGCCCTCCGGGAGCAAGACGTGGGCACCGAGGTAGATGTCGCGGCCCCAAAATTTGGATAACCTTTCACTTTTGATTTTGATGTGTTTGACGTATTTGGTATCGGCAGGTTCGGGAATGGGGGGAATTTCCTGATCCAGGTTCAGGATAATGGGTTTGGCGGATTTGGGGTCGAATTTGATTTTGATGGGTTTGGAGTAAAGGTTGCCGGGAGCCTGGTTCCATTGGCGGCCTTCTCCACGATCCCAGCCGAGTTTGACCACCTTGCCGTCGGAACGATTGTAGGTCTGGTATTTGTCGAGCAAAACCTGTACGGTGTATTCCCCCGCGGGTACATTTTTAAGGCTTTCGATGGGATAGCCAAAGGCGCTGTGGTTGAAGGCTTTGAGTTGTTCGGCTTTCCAGTCTTCTACGTCGATGCCAAAAGCGAGTTGGGTTTCGGGACCATCGACGATCTGGAAGCGGGGCTCGGCTTTGTCGTTTTTGGACAACATCAAAAGCAGTCGGCCATCAAATTGAGCACCCTTGCTGGCGGGGAAACGCACCAGAAATTGAGCGGGGGTAGGAGCTGGTTTAGGGCTTTGGGCAAAAGTCCATTGGCTCAGCAAGAGGATGGGCAAAAAGAGCGCCCAGGAATTGGTTTTAGTGGTCATACAAGTGGTATTTTGGGTATGTGGGGTTAAGATAGGGAAAAAATGAAAAGGGAGGAATTCAGATTTTAGGCTGGGTGGCTTTGGCGGTTCAATGCATTAATGTTTATCCAAAACTAGTTTTGTTTTTCTAACTACTTTCTCTGCAAGTCGCTCAAAAATCTCGATTTGGTTGTCTTCTCGATTTATTTTGTAGATATTTCCCGTATTCAATTCGTAGTAATAATCTGTTCCGTCCAACATCATTATACCTCCACTGATTCTAATTCTTGAGGAAATTAACAGCAATTCAAATCTAGATTTGGTCGTAAAGTGTCGGTCAAAATTCTCATCATTTATTGAGATTTCTTCAACTATTAGCACTCGTGATTTATGGGAATCAAGTTCAATAAGAATTTCTTGTAAATCTTCAAAGAGCTTATTTTTCATTGTATTTCTGGATTTCAAGGTAGGGTCTGGCGCTGTAGAGACGCACGGCCGTGCGTCTCTACAATGTTTTGCGTAGCGCAATAGTTGGTTTTTATCCCGAAGCAACAAAATCTAGGCTGAATGAACCTATTGGAAAGGAGAAATGATCGTCCAATCCCCCCCTACCTCGGCACCTCAATCTTCCCCAAAATATCCTTAATCACATCCTTCGTCGCAAAGCCCTCCATTTCCCGCTCTGGCTGCAAGATAATCCGGTGATTCAGGACCGGGTATGCCACGTACTGAATGTCCTCTGGCGTCACAAAATCCCGCCCATTGATCGCGGCAATTGCTTTGGAGCTGCGCAAAATGGCCAGCGAAGCCCGTGGGGAAGCACCCAGGTACAAATCGCCGTGCGTACGGGTTTGGGTAACGATTTGCGCGATATAATCCAACAGGTGGTCTTCGATGAACACCGCTTCCACCAGATCCCGGCATTCTTTGACCAGTTGGGGCGACATCACTTTTTTTACCTCCTTTTGCAAGTCCGTTTTGGATCCCGTGCGGAAGCGGCGCAAGATGCTTTTTTCCTCCTCCAGATTGGGGTAATCGATGTTGATTTTCATCAAAAAACGATCCAACTGGGCTTCGGGCAATTTATAGGTACCTTCTTGTTCGATGGGGTTTTGGGTCGCCATCACAAAGAAGGGGTATTCCAACTGGTAAGTAGTGCCATCCACCGTAATTTGGGCTTCTTCCATCACCTCAAACAAGGCCGCCTGCGTTTTAGCTGGAGCGCGGTTGATTTCGTCGATCAGCACCACGTTAGCGAAGATCGGGCCAGCCTTGAAGGAAAAGTCTACCGTTTTTTGGTTGAACACCGAGGTACCAATTACGTCGCTGGGCATCAGGTCGGGGGTGAACTGGATGCGTGAAAACTCTACGTCCATGGTTTGAGCTAGCAACTTGGCGGTCAGGGTTTTGGCAATGCCAGGCACCCCTTCGAGTAGGACGTGTCCATCCGCTAGCATGGCCGTGATCAGTAGGTCAATGATTTCCTGTTGCCCCACAATGACCTTGCTCAGTTCGACCCGCACCTGATCAATGGCGTTATTGACCTTGCTCAGATCCAGGCGGTTGCGGCCCCAGTGGCCAGTAGTGCTTTCGGGCACAAATTGGGATTCAACAGGCGTAACTTCTTCCGGGGTATCCAAAGACTGCTCCGCAGGGTTTGGGTTCATTTCTTCTGGCACTAGCATTTATTTACAGTTTTTATAAAAGCTTTCAATTTGTTGATGAAAATCCGCCAGGATGCGTTCCTGGATTTCCGGCGAAAAATCAATAGCCCGGTACGAGTCCAGGATTTTTTGAATCTTTTCGGCTTTGATTTCAGACTTTACACTGAGTTGATAGACAAAATCTTCGTGCAATTCACGGGTTTGGATTTTATAACGATCGCGCACAAATTGCAAAAAGAGTTTCATTTTTTGCAGCACCAATTGACGGTGATTGTTTTGTAAAAAATACAAACGACCAATGGTGCGGATAAAGGCCAGGGAGTTGTTTTTGTTGCTGGGCAAGACCGGAATGATGCGCTGCCGGCGTTTGATCCGGAACAAAAAATACACCAGTGTAGTCGCCAAGAGGGTATACCAGGCCCAGGCCAAAGGGGGCTGACTCAGTACATAGCTTAAAGGACTGGGGCGGTTAAAATCGCGACGGGGTAGACCCTGGCTATCGTCGTTCATGTTTTCGGCCACGGCTCGATCCACCTTACTCGTACAATCCCAATACACCGGACCTGCGGATAAATGACCTAAAGCGGCTTCAGCGTATGCTTTGCCAGATTGGTTGATCATAAACAGGTTGGTAAAAAACAAGGGATTCGTGTGCAGGTAAAAATGCCCCAAGCCGTAGCGAATCCGCACGAAATTGGTTTTGCTCCCATTGATTTGCCCCAGCGCCACGAAACCATCCGGGTCATCACAAAAATAACCCCGATCAAAAAAATGCCAATCGTAGAGGCTGTCTAGACTGGTGGTGCGGTAAGTAAAGTCAAAGGCTTTTTTCTGGCGCAAATCTGGATGCAAAAAATTAGCTTCCACGCCCCGATCCTGGTAATAATTCATGTTTTCCCAACGGTCCTTTTTACAAGTTTTGGGGTACAATTTGGACATCAGCCGGAACGGTAAAACCTGGGTGGAAATAAAGGCATCGTTCCCGTTGTACACAAACTTCAACAAGGTTTGAACATCCGCGGAATCGAGGTACTGCCCGGCACCGACGAATACATAGTTTGATTTTTCGCTGGGTTCGGTGGGCAATACTTTTTGGATGCGTTTTTTGAGCAAGGTGAAACTTTCCGTTTTTGCCTGTGCTTTGAGGAGTTTAAACACAACAGTCAGCCCATAGGGCCCTTTGCTTCTTTCTTTGTAATTTTCCTTCCAGGTATAGGCCTGGCCGCCATTGGTGCTGATCAGGTAAATCAACAAACTGACCATAATGACCACAACCGCAAGGAAAAAGAAATTTTTTGATCTCATACGGCTACATTAACTGAGGGTGGAGCGGAAATGGGGGCTGAATTCGGTTGTAAAAAAGACTGAAAACCTGGTTTAATTTGTTCGAACTGGGCCTGATCCAATTGTTGCCCACCGTAACGCACCCGTTCAAAAATCAGGGTCAATACGCGAAACTCGCCGTAGTGCTTCGAGCTGCGCATTTCCTGCAAATACTGGCGATTTGTTTTGTTTTTCCGCCAGGTGATGGCTCGTTGGGACGACAATTGTTTGAGCACTTCCAGGTAATACAAACGCACGGCCAGGGCATAATCATTGTGGTCAATGGCCTTATTGATGTAGTGATACAATTCTGTTTCTTCCAGGTTTTCTTCAATCTCCTCGATGCTCATGTCCTCAACAATGGCTTTTTT
>JAAFHQ010000565.1 GCA_013298445.1 Chitinophagales bacterium
CGACGAACTTCCGTCCAAAACAATGACCTAAAAATTGCTAGAATGCACTTTAGTTGTAAATTGCCCCGCTGTAGGAGGCCATCCAACAGTTTTGTATAATTCCATTGAATATTCCAAGTAAGCAACAATGAAAATAGGCATCCTTTCCACAGCGCAGGAGGTATACTCCACTCAGTCGCTGTTGCGCTGCGGCCTAGCTCGCGGCCACCAAATCGAGCTCATCGACTACAAACAATGCAGTTTGGTGATGGAACAAGGGCGGGCCGAGATGTATTATAAGGACTTTCCCCTCAGTCATTTAGATGCAGTCATTCCGCGTATTTCCACTTCTTTTACCCTCATGGGCGCTGCGGTGCTCACTCAACTGCGCTTGATGAAGGTTTTTTCAACCCTCAAGCCAGAAGGTTTATTGCTGGTGCGCGACAAACTCCGCTGTTTGCAGCGTTTGCAAGAAATGGAAATCGACGTTCCACAAACTGCATACGTAGGTGATGGCCAACCGATTGGCCCACTTATTTCTATGGTTGGAGGACTTCCCGTAGTCATCAAACTGCTGGAAAGTACCCACGGCCTTGGGGTCATTTTATCCGAATCCTACCGCAATGCTGAATCGACGATAGAAGCGTTTCAACGCCTCAATGAAAGGGTGATCATCCAGGAGTTTATCCGCGAAGCCAAAGGTGCCGACATCCGTGCCTTCGTGGTCAATGGTAAGGTAGTCGCCTCGATGAAGCGCCAGGCCCGCGATGGCGAATTTCGCTCCAATCTACACCGTGGAGCCAGTGCCCAGCAGGAACCACTGACCATGCAAGAGGATTTTGTAGCCCGCACTGCTGCAAAAGCGGTCGGTTTGGACATTGCCGGGGTAGACATCCTCCGTTCCGAACGCGGCCCACTGATCATGGAAGTCAATGCTTCACCGGGCCTGGAAGGAATTGAAACCTACACGCAGGTAGATGTGGCAGGCAAAATTTTTGACTTCGTGGAGAAAAAAGTCCTTGCCCTCCGGAACGGGAAAGTGCGTAAAAAAGTAGCCGTCTAAGCATTTCGGATTTGGGATTGCGGATTTCGGCTGGGTGAGCATTGCCAAAGCGACACATTTTTTCACAGAGAAAGCACAAAGGGGCACAGAGGACACAAAGTTAGACGTTGACAATGAGTGAACTATACAAGAAAGCGCTGTCAACGCCTAACTTTGTGTCCTCTGTGTCCCTTTGTTTTTCCTCTGTGGTAATAAAATGTCGCTTTGGTTAAAGCCCGATCAAAAAGGGGGAACCTGATCCAAGCGCTAAAGCACGTGGCAATTGATGTCCTCCGATCAAAATGTCCAGTAGTTTGAGGTATTTTAGCTTTTCTACCTTACTTTTGAAGCATTCAGATTCGCTTAGACCTGAAAAACCACCGAAATCCGAAATCCGCAACCCGACATCAATGAACACAGGTTATTCCCGCAGCAAAGCCACCCAAAGCAAACCGATCAAAATTTACAATACGCTCATTGAAGCGGGGCAATACGCTGTGATCAAAATTCCGGTGGGGCGGATTCCATCAGGCAACATCATTTCCATCAAAGCGCATGTATACCGAGGCCCCCGGGTTGGGCCCTGTATGCTGGTTTTGGGTGGGGTGCATGGCGATGAGGTGAATGGAGTAGAAATTGTGCGCCGCTCCGTTGAACAAGGCGTATTTACTCACCTACATGCCGGAACTGTCATCGCTATTCCATTGTTGAACGTGTATGGATTCATTAATTTTTCGCGGGATGTCCCAGATGGGAAGGATGTGAACCGCAATTTTCCAGGAAATGCAAATGGCTCTTTGGCTTCCCGGGTAGCTAGAGTTTTCACCCGGGAAATTTTGCCAGTTATTGATTTTGGCATCGATTTTCATACAGGTGGACGTGGGCATTACAATTACCCACAATTGCGTTATACGATTGAACACGGACCGAGTTTTGAATTGGCTCAAGCTTTTGCAGCACCATTCACCATTGCGGGCAAGTCCATCAAATCATCCTTACGACGCACGGCGGTCGAGCTCAACAAACCCATTGTGGTTTTTGAGGGTGGGGAAAACCTGCGGTTTGATGAATTTTCCATCCAACAAGGGATATTGGGCATGCGCCGGGTGATGATGCACAAAGGAATGCTCAGTGACGCTCCTGCAGCGGAAGCGAGTAAACATTTTTCGGACGCCACTTGGCTACGCTCTCCCCGAGCTGGGATGTTCCATTGGGTGAAATGTTCGGGTGAACAAGTGAAAAAAGATGAAGTCATCGCGTACATCACCGACCCATTCGGCGAAGAACGGACCCAGGTCAAAACCAAAAAAAGTGGTTTCATTATTGGGCACAATAATACTCCGGTAGTGAATCAAGGGGATGCCCTTTTTCACATTGCGTTCAACCCCAAACCAAGAGCAAAGAAGAAAATTTAATCCCAAACTTTAAATCCAAAATTGTCATGCCTTTTGTACTGCTGGCTTTTTCCAACAAACAAGACAACTACCTGGAATTCCTCAAAAAAGAAACCTCCGAGTTGCGCAAAATTTTGTTGGGACTAAAAAATAAAATAGACTACGAGATCATCAGCAATGCGACCACTGATGACCTTTTTGATGCAATGACCGTTTTCCATGATCAGGTTACCGTTTTTCATTACGGTGGGCATGCAGATAGTTTGCACCTGGAGTTGGAAAACCGCAATCAGGGCATTGAGCAATTCATCCAGTTGTTGAAAGGGATGTCCAATCTGCAAATCATCTTCCTCAACGGCTGTTCTACTCAAGGGATGGTAAGCAAAATCCTGGATGGTATTGACCGTGATATAGCCGTGATCGCTACTGCAACCAAAGTAGATGATCAACGCGCCTTTACGTTTGCCAAAGCTTTTTATACCGCTTTTACCCAAGACAATCAAACCCTGGAAGGTGCCTTTGAAATGGCAAAATCCTTGTTGGATGCCACCGATATTCAACAAGCGACCTTTAGCCGGGGGATCATCAGCAAACCAGGGGATAAGCCCGAATCCCCCATGCCCTGGGGCGTATATGGCAATGTTGATTTTACCAAAAAAATCCAATTGATTAAAGTAGATACAGTTGCCGCAGTCAAGTCCCTGCCTGGCTCCTTGGTAGAATTTAAAGACAAGCTCAAAAAAATGGTAGCAATGGGCGAAATTGAGGAGGCTTTAAACCTGGCAGAATTAAAGATTGGCCTGGATAACGATATTCTGGTAAATATTATGGGGCGTTGGAGCAGGCACAACAAAGACATTCAGCGGGGAAACATTTTAGCGGGTTCGGACTCGGCCAGATTGGAGGAAAACCGCATTGGCAATAGCATCACTGGTTGGTTAGAAGGCCTCGATGACCACCGCCCGAAGCCGCTGTACCGCTGTGGCAACCTTTGCATTGCAAAGTGACAATAGGTAAAATGTTGTTTTTGAAACTGGTTTGGGTAGAATCACAGACGCCATCACAAGTCAGATTTTTGGCACCCTGTTGTACCCATTTCAAAATACTAGCTTTATCCGCATCACTCAAGGCTGCCATAGGTGGTGGCGGCATCCGTTCGCGGGTGCTGTTGAGCGAGGAATAAATTTTGCTACTGGCCGGGCTGTTGACCCGAATGCCACCTGTTTTGATGGTATTGGCGTAGGAGTCGAGGATGATGCCTTCTTCGCGAGAAACGGCATCATGGCAACCCGACAGGGCGCAATTGGAGCGCAAAATCGGTAATACCGACAGTTCAAAGTAGATTGAATCAGGGGAGCAGGGTTTGCCCGTCGTTACCGTACCTCCTCCGGTTCCTCCAGTGCCTCCGGTGCTGGTCGTATCCTGGGTCCCAGGATTTACTTCACCGATGTAGATGTATTCCTGTTTGCAGGCAAAAATCAGCAGACTCAGCACAAAGCTGATAGCTGATGCCTTAATGAAGAAGTGTTTGGATACCATGGTAGTTTTGTGTTTTTCCATAAAAAGCTTGGCCATATTGAACAAGCCAAGATTAAAGCAATTGTACTCAGCAAAGGTACTAGAGCAGCTTCTAATTTCTTTGACAAAAAACACTGCCGTTGGCCTGAAACATCACCCGTACATCAGAACCGCCCCCGCCACTACTTTTGCGCAAGCGTACATAATAACGTTTGCTACCATCCACATATTGGAGTTCTTCTACGTCATTGTCGTCCTTGACGGTATATCCTGCAAACAGTTTGCTCATGTTGCTGGATACGGCAGCCGGGAGTTGCCCTTCCGCTATCCGGATTGCTTTAAATACAAATTTTTCAGTAAGGTCAAACACCAGGTGGAGTTCCTGACTGCCTTTCTGGATGCCCACCTTGATCGTGTACTGATCTTTGCACCAGTCTTCTTTTTCTACTTCGTAGATGCTGTAGCCTGCATAGTTTTGGGAAACGTAGGACTTGATGCCAGCGGATACATTGGTGGTATTGGTATTGCTGTCGTCTCCAGAAGGTGTTGCACCATCTTTGCTGCAAGATGCAAAAATCAAGACTAAGGCAAAAAGACTAGGAATGAATTGAACAAATAACTTTTTCATATTGACAGGTTTAAAAGAATCTGTGCGGCGTCACACTACTAGACGTTTTGCTCGAAGGAAATGA
>JAAFHQ010000543.1 GCA_013298445.1 Chitinophagales bacterium
CAATTGTTTACTCTTCTATCAAAAACTTGTCGCACCCCGCGCCCACTGTAGGTAGTACTTTTAATAGAAGATAGATCGGATGGAGTGATGATGTTGGGGTATAAAAAATTAGTTCCTCCTGTAAATGGTGGAGGTGGAGTCGAGGTCTTGTTGCCAAAAAATGGATACAAGTTAAAGGATTGACTATCAAAATAGGCCAACCTGTTCGGAATGGTCTGGGTAATCTTGTTGAAATCCGCTGTTGAGATTTTTGAAGCCCTGTATTTGACCATCAACCAAGGCAAAAAGCTTTCAGCAATATCTTCCCTGGTCGGATTATCCCTTGCGTAAGTAGAAATAAAATTTACATCCTTACTTTGAGCGGTTTTCCAACCAGAAGAAGCTGCATGAGCAAAATCCAAGGAGGTATGCGCTGCTTCATGAATTAAAGTTTCTTCGATAATTCCAGAAGCCTCATAAGCAGCTGATTGTCCTGTATGAATGAGTATGGAATTATTTCCTCCACCAAATGGTTGTACACCTTGATGTATCCAGATTTGATCCACATCCAATCTCAAGCAAAAAGGTAGCTGGCCAATTAAACGGGCATATTTTTCTGCTTCAACTTTTGCTAATTCAAGCGTTCCAAATTCTGGATTAACTATTGCTTCTGAAAATACACCATCTTTCCATGCCACATCAAATAAATACGCATTAATATTTATCCAGTTGTTTACTCTTCTATCATACACTTGTCGCTGACCGCGCCCTGCATAGGTAGTGCTTTTAATAGAAGATGAATCTGAGGAGGTGACAATGTCAGGGTCAATAAAAATAGTTCCGGAATAGGGTGGAGTCTGAGCTTCCATTTTGAAAAAGCTCAGTGCTGAAAAAACTGCGACAAAAAAAATATACAATCTCATGACAACGTGTTTACAATGTTTTTTTTAAGTCAGTTAGCAGCTTCATGCAGCGCATCGGGTCCCCACACATGAGCAACCCTATGCGCTGCATTCAAACGGTAGGTTAATTTTTCAAAACTTTCACCATACCATATTTACCATCACTTTTCACTTTGACAAATAAAACTCCCTTATAATCCAGGTTTTGGACCTGGAAAGAATGTTTGCTGGTAACATTGGGTGATTTAACTACCCTTAATACTCTTCCCAACGCATCGATGACTTCAACTTCAAGAGCATTGGGTTTTTCGAGGCTTACTTCGACATTTAAAACTTCATTAAAGGGGTTGGGATACGCATTGATTGAATAAATGGGTAAAATATCATGGGTGGGAGTGGTTGCAGATGGAGAACCGGAGGGATTGTACCCATTCAAGCGCAAATCCACCGGGGGCATCCAGGTATTGTCTCCATTGAAGATTTTTTTCATAAAATTAGCCCGCTGGGTACTGGTGATGCCAGGTGACTGAAACCATTCCACGGCTCTCGGCCCAGGGTAGGTATAAGCACTAAAACGACTATTGAACCAACCTTGCATGTCGTAACAGAAACATTCAGAACTTCGGCCCCTTTCGGCATCACACATGTTGTTGGCGTCAATTATTGGAATCCAACCAGCCAAATCCATTAACGCATGACCAAATTCATGCACACCATGATCAAATTTTCTGAAATCCGTGTCCAGGGGACGATTGGTAATTCCGGCCTTGTTGGTAAGCTCTTCAGATACCAAAATCCATTTTTTAGGGTTTCCATAACCAGCTGAACCTCTCAAGCGGGCAGCACTAGAACTACTAAAACTCGTTGTGAAAAATTGATTGGGGACCGCGCTATTCAGGTCATTTTTATTGATGAGAATCAAACTTTGGCCCTTCATGGCAGCAAGTGTTTTAACCAGGTTTGGATCTACTTTAGGGTCGGAGGGTTTGGGCGCAACAACGGCATTCATCATGTTGTTGATGACAAAATAATAATTGACGATCACCCAATCGCTGCTGGTATTGGTTGCAAAAAAGGTGACGCCATTGAGTCCTTTCAGGAATTTATTGTACGTTGAACCTATCTCATTTGCAGAGGTGCTTAAGTTGACATTGGGGTTTTCATAATACAAATCGAGATTAGCCTTGGTCGGGAGAGGCAGGAAATAATCTCGAACCATTTGATTGAACTGGAACACCCAGGTCTGGTTTTTATTGCCAGTAGCAGGGTTGTCTGATTGCACTCCTGTGCTGAAAGACAGCGCTTTTGTGGCAGTGGCCCCGATCAATTGGAAGGCATTGGTGCCAAACTTGGTGACATCCGATTGCTTCACTTCCCATTCCCGCACGCCTTGACCCGTTGAAAAGGTAAGTGTGCCTGCAGCAGAAAGCAAAAGTGGGAAATTTTCCCCTTTGGCCTTATTGATCAATAGACGTTTTCCGCCTCCAAGGTCTTTGCATCTCCACAGGAATCGATCA
This sequence comes from Chitinophagales bacterium, assembly GCA_013298445.1. GTDB lineage: Bacteria > Bacteroidota > Bacteroidia > Chitinophagales > Saprospiraceae > Haliscomenobacter. Next base: position 2,399 of record JAAFHQ010000543.1, read on the forward strand.
CAATTGCCGGTCGAAGGGATGAGTTCCATCAGCAGCTTGTCATTGCTGTCAAAGGTAAGCCCCTTTTTTTGGTCAACTTGGATTGCAGCACTTTCCAGGAGTATTTTGGATTGTATAAAAAACCAGAACCCATCATCGGTCATTTCCGGACTTACGCCGATATACTTGGGTGTTAAATTGGCCCAACTGGTGCCATTCCACCTTTGGTACGCTCCCTGGAGGTCAATTTTGATGAGTTGATTGTCGTTGTCTTGCAACAATTTCGCACTGCTGCCGATTAATGTTGCCTGGTTTCCAGTTCCACTTAGTGCCCAAACGCTGTTGTCGGCCTGCTTAATGCAGTAGGTCTTGTTGTCTACGGTGATGATTTGCAGGATATCCAGCCAATTGTTGGTGCCCAGGCTGCTGTAGAGTTTGATCTGGCTATCATTTTGATGCGCAACGATTTGCCCATTTTCACAACGCAGTACATCACAACCGGAAAGGATTTGGTTGTTGCCGTCAAAGACCAAATCTCCAGATAAAGAGAGCGTCTTTTGCTGGCAAAAGAGCATTTGTTTTAAATAATCGGTATCGAAATTTTCATTGAGAAAAATTTTGTGCCGGGTTTGCCCGGTTTTTTTAATGGCTAAAACCTCTTGTTGCTGGCCAGCACCAGTATTGGTATTGGTTACATTGCCAAAATATTTATTAAAAGCTTCTACGCCCGTAGTAATTACCTTGGCAGTTGATCCAGTTTGTTCATACAAGGTGTTGTCCTGGAGATAAAAATTCCGAGTGACATTATTGATGGATATGCTGGTAGATTGCAGCACCAGCAGGTCATAGGTGCCTTTGGCCAATTGCCATCCATCTACCACAATGTAGTAAGTACCGGGGTCCAGATACCGCTTGATGGTAGACTCCTTTAGGCCTGAATTCCCGCCGCCGGAATCAACAAAATCATTGTTGTTGCAGGACCTGAGCAGGATAAGATCCAACGCAGCGGATTTATTGCTGAGTTTGATCGATACATCGCCACCCGTCCATTCCAGCTTGTGGACAACCTCGGGGCCAGTCAATTGCCACCAGGGATCGTTGTTGTAGGTGGATATGTTGCTTTTGCCATTGGTGCTGGTATTGCCCTGGATGGTTTTTCCAATAGTGACCACGGGGGCATTAGTGCAATTCAGCTGGGCGAAGACTTCTACGCTGTTCAGGAGTAATATACCTGCGCACAATATTTTTAGGGTGCTTGTCAGGCTATGGTTGAAATACGAAGCATGTAAACCTATGTTGGTTCCCATTCTGTTAAAACGGATTGATAAACTCATGGATTTAGGTGTTTATACCTCGTGAAGCGAGGTTTGAGCGTGAAATATGCGGATATGAGCGTTTCATTGTACTGGCGCTCCCGTTGTAAAATTGGAGGCTGAGCCGTTCAACAGGAATTTCTGCAAGGTGCCATTCATTACACCTTTTGAATCACTTAGGGTCGGTATAGTTTTGTTGTCTCCATTGACGATTCCCTGGTTAAACTTGTAATAGTTTGTTAAACCTGGTTCATTACCGGTAAGTGTTTTGTCCTTATTGACGAGGATGTCCTGTGCTGACCTGGCTACATTCCAAAAACGGAATTCGTCCATTGATCCTTTATAGTACCTTGTGGAACTCAGTCCGTTCATACCTAAACGCATCTTGTATGACGTAGATGAAAAATCATTTATTTTATTCGAACTTTTACCATCCAGTTTCCCGTCAATGTATAGGTATAAGTAGTCATCGTCTCCTTTTAATGCTGCAAAATGATGCCATTGGCCATCCCTTACATTGGTCTTGCCCGCACTTTCGACTCCACCTGAATTAGCTGCTGGGCTACGTACAAAAAAACGGATAGAGTTATTTGTATTTGTCACTTCTGCATAAACGCCAGCGTTCCCATTGTCATAGATGTTAAAAATAGCCCCTACCTGCTGCGGTTTGATCCAGCCTTCTATTGTAAAACTGTTTTTGTAAAAATTTGGAACACCCAATTCAATTACATCGTCCACACCATCAAAAGCTAAGGCGTTGTTAGCAGTGGACGGGGAAGAAGCCTTTAAGATTTCGTCTTTGCTATTGCAGTTGGGTTTGTTGTTCGAAATAGTAAGAGTAGGAGATCTTATCGCTCCTGGCGTATTGAGCAAGTTTTTAAACATAGAGCAATCGCTTAGAGAGGGATTGTTGCTAATGTTCAGTCCACCAAGAAAGTTAGGAGAAAAATTGAGTTTGCTGAGTAAGTTATTTCCTAGAATTGAAAACAGGCCTTTTACAGAAGAAAGGCTAGGAATGTTCACATCTGTTAATGC
>JAAFHQ010000544.1 GCA_013298445.1 Chitinophagales bacterium
TCGGTGACCAGGGCATCGATGTCTTTGGAGGCGATTTGGGCTTGAATGGGTGCTAATGACCACAAAATGAGCACAAATGCGGAAAGGAGACTTAGGTGTTTCATAGCGTAGGAATGTTTTTTGATTAAAATAGGGAAATCCGGGCAGAAGGTTTTTTCACCACCTTAGAAACCTAAGGCACTGAAGGAATCACCTTGGCAATCAGGCCTTGAGCAATGCTTATTGCCCCCCTTTTTTATCAATAAACTGCCAGGCTTCACTCTCCCAAACGTCGTATTCTCCGTCTTTAACAGTTTTGCAATTGGTACTTACTTTGGCTTTGCCATTTTCAAATGGGTAAGCACAGTCGTATTGAGGCTCGATCACGATGGCATTGGTGCCTGCATCGGCGTAACCAATTTTGCCATCCTTGACGATGCGGTACAGGCCATCAGCAGGTGCATCGGGGCCATTGTCGTAAATGAATACGTCGTAGAGTACGGTTTTTTGTTCGTCGACTACTACCCATTTGTGGTCTTTTTCGAGGATGCTCAGTTTGCCCTGGCTGCTCGGTGTTGGGTTGGTACATGCGGTGATGAAGAGGAGAAGGAGGATGAAGGTGTTTTTCATGATTACGGTGTGGTATTTGGTTAATTTTTCTAAGCCCAAAATAAGCAACCGCACTTGATTTACACACAATTTATTTTGACCTGGTGCTTATTTCATTTTGTGCTTGTTTTATGATTGGCCGAGCCTTCCATTTTGTGCGGAGTACATCAGAGCAAATAACCAGCCTTACTCCACTTGTTTTTGATGGGAATGGGTTCATAATTGCTGCGCATTTGAATGGGTAAATATTCTACGCCCAATCTTTTACAGTTTTCCTGAAAATCGCTCATGCCAATGGCATTGCGCCTTTTAAGCAAGTTTTCTTCATCCGCTATTGGATACAATGTTAAAGGAATGTCGTTTCTATTTTGCCCAGGACTAATTTTTCGAATGGCTTGGGTTCCATAAATTTGTACCCCTTCAGTATAGGCTAAGTACCGGTCAATCATCATGGCTGCCTTGGTTAAATCCGCTTCACCAGCTTTTGCAGCAGCGATAAACAAAGGCAACACATTGCTCATGTTCTTGGCATGGTCATGCTGAAAGACAAAAAACACCGCATCACCTGCTTCTTTTCCAACTTCACTGTATTTTGGCCAGCCGGAGGCTTTAATGATCTCGCTTAATCTCAACAAATGCTGCTCATGTTTTTCCAGGTCATTTGGTACTTGAGCTGCCAACTTGTAGTTCTTTTTCAGTGTTCGGTACCTTTGGTCTTCGATCCACATTAACCACAGTTCGTAACCGAGATCTAATTTTGAAATGCCCGGATTGCGTTCAGAGTATTGTATTTTTAACAAGGCAGTAATCTCTTTCCAGCTGTTCAAATTCTGTTTCAAAACAGCCAAGTCCGTGTCCGTCAGCACATCCTCCCCCTTGGCCCCTCTTTTGATGGCTTCTTTTAGATGCGTAAACGCCAGGTCATAATTTTTAAGCAAAGCGTAGTAGCAAGCAGCCTGGTAAAAATTGTTGAATGCCGGATTGCCCGTTTTGATTTTTTGTACATAATGCTCTGCCGCAATGGTATAGTTTGCCGGGTCGCGGAACAATAAGGTGTCACTTGTTTCTTGGGCTGAAATCGTCAATGGAAACAGGTAAAAAAATGTACAAATTAAGTTTTTCATGTGTAGTATTGTTGACAGGGAATGATATTGCCCGCTAGGTTATTGGTGTTTTAGCAACCATTTAATCAATTCTTCATTGTCAACTATACTCCAAGAATGAGGATGCCTACTGTTGTCAGGCTTTCTATATCCCTTGTTCTGCGTAGTAATTAGTGTTGCATTTTTATGCCCAAGTTGATTCAATTCATTTACCATTGCCGAAAGGAAAGTAGAATTCATGCTTGTATAATCCATACCACGTTCTTTCATCCACCAATGGATGTCAGGCTCAGTATAAATTCTCAGTGGAACTTTGAGCAAGTTTTTAATCGCAGTCTGTGTAGTGTCCGAAAATGAATAGGGCGAAATTTCATGATAGTTCGCAATTGAATTTTCAGGGGTGCCATGCATGACTTCTTGAATTTTTTTAACGAGGAAAACACTTTCCCCATTTGGCTGGGTGTTAACCGAAAGCCTTATATTTCGTTTACATGAATTATAGACTTGCTCAAAGTCAATAGGGGGGTCAATTGCAAAAACTGCACTTGGTTTTTGGTCGATTTCTTCGGCGTATTTTAATACACAACTTCCACCTATTGAATAACCACCCAAGTAGAAAGGCTGGTTAGTAATGTTATTTCTCCTCCTTACGTCGGCTACTATTTTCGCAAATGATTGTTGACTTGAATCATCAATTCCAAAAGAAAAAACACCGTCTTGAAGTGTTGGAATAATGGTCAAAAGTCCACTTTCTGCCAATTGTCTGGGAAGTGATGATTGTTGCAGCACTCTTTCTGCGGTTTCGCTAAAGCCTGGCAACAAAAAAATGTACCCTTTTATTGGCACTGCTGAGGGAAAAATAATGGTATAGCAATTTTTTGTTGTGTCATTGTCAAGGAACACTTTCGCGGTCTTAGGATTGCTTGTTTTTTGAGCATTGCAACCAATCGTAAAGATGGAAAAAGCCAGAATTGTAAGTATAAATCTTGTCATTGTCTTGAAGTATTGTTGCTAAGCAGTTTCTTTGTCCAGTTGATGACCTATCGGCAATAAGATCGCATAGGGTATGGGCGAGAAAAAGGTCAAGTACCAATAATCAACCAAATAGTTGAGGCCCTTTCCCAAATAGAGTTTCAGGTAAATAAAATCATAAAACAGCAATACAAACGCAAAGTAGGAAGCACTAATAACAGCAGCTTTAAAATAATTGGTTTTAGCGACTGTTTTTAACAAGCCTTTCCCCACAAGAGCCAAGATGATGGAAGGGAATATTACAACAATTATCAAAGCGTTTGCAAAAGATAAATCTTGGTAGTAGTTTGTCCACAAACCGCCTAAAAAAAACCAGGCCCAAAATGTGGTTGAGAGGCACAATAGGTACGAATGATTTTTAAGTGTCATTTCTTAGCTTACTGGTGTGCAAATTTCAAATAAAAAGCCGTTTGCTTCTTATTTTTTGATTTTTGAAATGGTCTTGGCCGTTGATTTTGTTGCTTTGTCCATGTCCTTGATGGCAAAGTCAATGGCTTCAAGTATCAGGGCTTCTACCTTCGGGTTTCTGTAATCACTTTCGTCTTTTACGTCGATGTGGCGAATCAAATTGCCTTCCCGTCAAGAGTTTATGGGGGTCTTTTAATAATGTGCCTTTGTTAAAGCCCAGGTTCAAATGATTGCTGTAAATGGGCAGCATACAAAATGCGTCAGACAGCTTGTCGGAAATTGAAAAAACTGCCGTCAAGGCATGGGTATGATAGAGGAGCTCATTGCTATCGGGATATAGTTCCAGGATGTATTGACGCAAGTCGGTGAATAGACTTATAAGGCCCTGGTCTTTAAAGTCCAGTAAGGCTTGAAAATCTGGATGTATGGGTCTTGGATGGTTCATCTTGTGTTGTTGTGGAAGTTGTAAGATTGTGGTTACCACTAAAGAGATATGCCCATTTGATGTGATTGTATGCAGGATGAGCCTGGGGACAATTTCCAAAAATTTAGACATCTCCTTAAAAGTGTCATTTGATTTTTTTAATCAGGTGCTTCTCCAGCATGTCCTTGTATTGGTTTCTTAAGTATTTTAGCGTTTGCCATTTTTGAACATTTCCATCTGCGGTAAGCGTTACATTAATGATTTCAATATCGGTTACATTTGGCACTGCTTCGTATATGGAATATTTAATGTTTATGATTGTATCTATAGGGGTGGATTTGTCATCATATACTACAATGTTATCGGTCTGGTAATAAGGTTGTTTCCTGAAGGGGTATTTTTCTGTAGCTGTGCTGTCTGCTAAATCTTTATAGTAGTCCACGTTATACCCCAAAGCTTTTATTGCTTCAATGACCTCTTTTTTAGTTTTCTTTATTTTGTAATTTTTTCCTATATAAATTGTCCCTTTGGGGATTTCGGAAGGGCCTAAATAGGATGTAGCACAAATAGCAAACAAAGTAATCACCGTCAATCCAATTTCGCTTATCTTGAAAATGTAGGTGCTGTAGAAGCTTGTTTTGGAAGCTTTGTTGATGAAATTATGGGTCAAAGGCAAAACAATTAAAGCCCAATAATCGGTATAATCAATTATCCGCTGTATTCTGAATGGTAAGGCCTGATTGAGGGTGTCAATGAGCGGAGAGACTAGCGGTGTTTTCCAAATTACAAAAAGAATCCCAGCAACCATTGAAATCCATTTTTTCGAATTTGGAAATAAATGTGCTATAAAAATTGGGAACACAATTAGCCCCGCAAAGTCTGATAATTTTCCGGTTAACCCGTTTGAAAACGCCTGCTTAAAATAGAAGTCGTTGAATAGTAAGATCAACAAACTTGCTAAAAATACAGGATGAAACATTAGGTTTTTTCTTGTCATTTCATTTTGGATGTTGTGCCGGGAAACATTATCTGTAACGTGAAAACTGGTGTGCCTATTACGCCAAGATGTACAACTAAAACAGCTTCTAAAGTTCTGATTACCTGTCTTTTTAATTTTTCATTGCTTGTACGAGTAGAAATGCCAATATAAGGCTCCCTGTTTTA
>JAAFHQ010000545.1 GCA_013298445.1 Chitinophagales bacterium
AGGCTGACGCTGTTGTTGGCAACTTTTTCCCTTTCCATCCTTGGTTTAAAAGCCCAAAATGATTGCAATTGTAGCCAATCTCCCATTTTACAAGTAAAATCAAAATGCTATTTTGTCTTGAGCAAAGCAGACCTGGGTATCACCAAATGCACAGATTCTTACATTGTTGTTCAGGACGGAAAAACCAAAAACCGGGATACCATTGATACCCCCGGCACATTTGATTACAACCTTTTTTCCAAAGATGGCCGCCTGTTGTGCATTGGCAAAGTAACCGCAGTGGGAGCTTATGGTCCACAGTTGGATTCAGTACAATTTTCGAAGGATACCCTGCCTTTCACCAGTAATCTTGACGACCTGATCTGCCAATCTGTTGGGTTGCCGGGTACATTTGCCTCCCCAAAATCTTGCTTTTTACTTCGCTATACTGCGGATGGGAAAGTAGCCGAAAGTGAATTCACGACCGATCCCGTTCCCAATCTGGGGTTTGCCTTTTTCAGCATGGGGTGTCATGCAACCACCCAATGTGGCATTAACGTCAGAATTGATGATCGAATTGAGTACCCTGATTGTAAAACCAGCCTGCAATCCGGGCTATATGCAACGATCAAAAGAACCTGGCTGGCCAGAGCTTGTATCAACCAGCCGGAAACCCCATTTGCAACTCAGTATATACCTATCCGCAGGCCTACTAAAAAAGACTTGCAATGGAGCATTCCAATTTTTAAAACCAAAGAACTGACTGTCCAATACGGCGATTGTACTTTGGATAAAAGCCAAATCCCGCTTGAATCCATCATACCGGTGGTAGGGAAGGATCAAGCCAAAATGAATGGCCAAGTATTGGGTTTGAACCTTAGTTATGCATTAAGTGAAAAAATAGATACGGTTTGCAATAAAACGGGGCTAAAATTGCGCAGAACCTACCTTATTTATGATGAATGTAAAGACCAGGTCATCGATACTTTTACTGTGAATTTTGTACCTGGAGCCTCAACGAAAGAAAGTATTGTTACGAATGATGCCGTGGCCCGGGTCAATTTGCTCAAGGACAACTGTAGCATAAAAATCCCTAATCGAATCGAGGATATTAAAAAACTGTTGAATTTGACTATCAGCCCTAATTGCCCCGTTTCTTTAATCAATTGGAAGCTTGTTTTCTTAGGGGTAACTGGGCAGGGGCCATTTTTCACTTCCATCGAAGTCAAACCCAACAATGATTCCTTGCGCATTTTTGCAGGAAAATACAAGATCCATTTTACCATGGTAGACTCTTGCCAAAATTTGTATACTAAAACCATTGATTTTTCAGTAAAAGAGCCTGGAACACTAAATGTGACCTGCCCAGCTCCATATGTTATCGGTTTGATCTCAAACGAAGGGGTTTACGAGCGGAGGGGTGTTTACGGCAAAACGGATCGACAGACTTGTGGGGTGAATGGTTATTTACGCAGAATCGTTTCCCCAGATTGTGTTAATAAATACATCCCTACAGCCTACAATTACGACGGAGATCAGGATATTTTAGAACACTTTGAATTGATCAAGACGGGTCCTTTTGCTGGCCAATATTATACTCCCTGGTCCGATTTTTTGATTGCCTTTAGTTGCGACAACAACAAAAGAGTTTATTATGAATCACTCCTGGTTTCAGGAAGTGGCAAGGAAGGCATTTGTTCCAGTTATTTTGATGTAGGTTCCCCTACCAATTTATCGGCAAAAATTGAGGTGGATAAGGTAGTGGCTAAGCCTGGCAAAAGCACTTGTGTTCCTTTTCGGGTAAGTGGATTTAACGAAATGATCGCCGTACAATTCACTGCGAAATTTGATCCAAGTGCCCTTTCCTACGATTCCATTCATTTGCCTCCCCACGGTATCTCCGTTTTGCATTCCAATCCTGGCAAAACCACTGACCGTATCATTTTTTCCTGGGTCTACAATGGCACCAAGACCGCCTCTTTAAACAATCAGGCTATTCTGCTGGAAGTTTGTTTTAGCCCCAAAATCCTGGGCACCAGCAAAATCTGGGTAGACAGCACCGCTTCCCTAGAATGGATTGACCGGACGGAGGGCAACTACAAGATAAAAACTCAGGTAGGTGAATTTCAAGTGCTTAAACCGGGTGATTATCAAACGCCCATCCGGCAAATCCAAAATTCTAGCCCCTTAGACAGTCAAACAGACAAGCAAAAAATTCCCGACATCAAGGTATTCCCCAATCCAAGTCAAGATCAAGTCAATATCAGTTTACCCGCATCCTGGGCTCCGCAAGGCAAAATTGTGTTGAAAGACTTGCAGGGACGGATTCTCAAACGCCAGGAAATAACCGCCTCAGTCACTACATTCGACTTGGGAGATCAGGTGCCCAATGGGGTTCATTTATTAGAAGTACAAAGCCAAAATCAGGTCTGGACACGAAGGCTAGTCGTCCTTAAGCCATAGGTTTACGCCCACGAAACTCCACCGGCGACATTCCCACCAACTGCTTAAAAGTGGTGTTGAATGTCGTCTTGGAGTTGAAGCCCGCCTCAAAACCAATGGCCAGAATGGTAAGGTGTTCCAAGTTGGGATCGCTCAGCATTCTTTTGCTTTCTTCAATGCGGTAAGTATTGATGAATTGGTAAAAATTGCGCTCAAAACCCTGGTTGATCAGGTAGGAAAGTTCATGGGTGCTACAATGCATCAGTTGAGCCAATTTTGGCAAACTGAGCTCGGAATCGAGGTAAGGTTTTTTATCTTCCATTAAACGCAGCAATTGCCCCTTTTGAGCCTCGTCAACGCTTGAATTGCTTGAATGAATCACCGGTTTTTCCTGAATAATGGCTTCAATTTCCGCCAATTCTTGCGGCGCAAAAGGATAAATTTCTTTTTGTTGAATGGCATAATACCCCAGGTAAAAGGTACCCAACCAATAAATCCAGCTCATTTTCCCATCCAAAAAATTGGTGTAGAAAGTGATTTCAATCATCCAAAAAAGCAGCAATATGGCGACACCGTTCAAAAAATAGATGAACCACCTTAAATCCGTGCCTTCCTGGCTTGAGCTCACTTTTTTCAGGTTTTGTTGGTGCTGGAGAATCTGTCGGTAACTCAAAACAATGTAAACCACACATTGCACAAAAACCATAGCAAAAACAACCATTTCAACGGGTCCTAACGCTTGCTCCTGTCCTTCCAAGACCTTAAGTAAAGCCAATTTTTCTGCTTTTGACTCCAAAAAAGCTGGAATACTCAACAATAAAATCAGGTAACAAGGAATAAAATGCCATAAGCTCTGCCAGTAAAACCGCCGACTGGGTTGTACAAAATGGAAAGATGCCCAATAAAAGGCGGGCGCGATGCCAAACAAAAAAGGGTCAAAGACATTGTAGAAGTGTGGATACTGGAAATAAGTCCGGGAAATAATCAAGGCATCATCGAGTTGCAAAAAACCTACAAAAATGGCAAAGGCTGCCAACCAGCGATTGGCCAAACGATTGGTAGTTCGTCCCTTTACAAGCAATACAAAGGCCAAATAAAAAAAACTACTCGCACTGATGGCATTGATGAGCATAATGGTTTCCTGGTCAAATTTTGTCCAAATATACTTGGCATTTGACCAGGAAACATCAGTAAAAAAAGATTTAACGCAGCAATAACAATAGGTCATTATTCAAGGCCGTACGTGCCTCTACTTCGGCTTTGCTGCCCCCATTGTAGCTGTTGTAACAAACCACGAGCACCAGGTTTTTCTCCTTGTCCAAGATCAGACTGCAATTAAAGCCCCCCGTTCCACCATCGTGAAACAACAAAGTACCGGTTTTATCCGCAGTTTTTAATTGGTGCCAACCTAGACATACTTCGACCATTTCAGTCAGGTTTTTCGCATTTTTTAGCGTAGACACCTGGGCGGTGCTCATTGCCCAACCGAGTGGGGTATTGGGTGGATTGAGACAAGCAGCGCCGTATTTGAGCAGGTCGCTGGTCGTGGAACGCAAAACCCCAGCTCCATCCAGGGCACCCAGGCTTTCCCAGAAGTCCACTTTTTTACCGCCCCGGTGGCCATCGGCCATGCGGATTTTTTCCTCGGAACTCAGTTGGGCTTTGGTTTCAAACAAGCCCAATGGTTCACACATTTTCGTGCGCAGGTAATCACCATAGGTCGTTTTGTTTTCCCTCGCCAAAATTGTCCCCGCCAAGCCCATTGCGGTGTTGGAATACTCATACGTAGTACCCGGCGTAGCATTCAGTTTTCCTTTTTCCAGATAATCGAACAACTTGGCTTCGCTATACCGGGCTAGTTCCTTGGCATCATCGTTCAACAACAGATTCAGGTTGCTGGGGAAATAGGCCAGTCCTGAAGAGTGGTTCAGCATTTGTTTAAAATTGACACTTACCCCGTCCTTGCTCAGGGTCGGAATCGAACTGGGTAAAAAAGGCTGGATGGGGCTCTCCAAACCCAGTCCTTTTTCGTTCAACCATTGAACCATCGCCGCCGCAGTAAAGGTTTTGGTGATGGAGCCAATTTCAAAAAAGGTGTGGGCATCCGGGACTTGTTTGCCCCCTTTTTTGGTTTCTCCATAACCATAGATGCTACTTTCCCCGTTTTTCCAAAACCCCACCGTCATACCCACGGTATTGAGGGCATTGCGGTGCTTTTGGACCAAAGCGTCAACGTCTTTGTCCAATTGGCTGGACAAGGGGTTGGTGCTCAATTCAGCGGGAGCAATGGG
>JAAFHQ010000546.1 GCA_013298445.1 Chitinophagales bacterium
CCCATCATCGTGGCCAATTCGGACAACCTCTACCCGGTTTCCCACAACAATGTATCCATCGCCACGGGTGGCATCGCCAAATTGGTGGAAAGCATCATCAACAAAAAATTCATCCACTTCGGCAAACCCGATACCCAGATGTTCAACTTCGCTTTTGAAGACATCAATCGCTACAGCGAATACAATAAGGAGGAAATCCTGATGGTAGGTGATACCCTGCATACTGATATCCTGGGTGGCAACAAGTTTGGCATCAAAACTGCCCTGGTCCTGAGCGGAAATACCAGCGCCAGTGAGATGGAAATGAATATCCGTTCCACGGGGATAATTCCGGATTACATTTGTGAGTCGATTGGAGGCTGAGTTTTTGGGTAGCCCAGGAGGATAATTTGCGGAATGTATAGTTTCAAGCATAGATTCCGCAATTTATCACTTGTATAAGTTGCGGAATCTATGTATTTTTACCCACATTCCGCAACTTATCCACCCGTAGATGATTGGAAGAAAAGCAGAAATCCAGTTGCTCCAGCAGGCTTATGATTCGAAAAAGCCTGAATTGATTGCTGTTTTAGGCCGCAGACGTGTAGGTAAAACCTTTTTGATTCGTTCCTTTTTTGATGGAAAGGTTGATTTCGAGATGGTCGGTTTAAAAAATGCGACCAGAGAACAACAACTCCGCAATTTTGCTTATAGCCTCAAAGAAGCTCAAAACGCTCAAAATTTAGGCCCCATTCCTATAGACTGGCTTGAAGCTTTCCAGCAATTGAGAGAGTACTTGACTTCCCTAGGCAAATCGGATCAAAAAAAAGTAGTCTTTATTGATGAACTGCCTTGGATGGCTGGCCCAAAGTCAGATTTCCTGACTGGATTTGGTTATTTTTGGAACAGTTATGCCTCAAAATCAAATATTTTAGTCATCATTTGTGGGTCAGCCACAGCATGGATGATCAATAAAATTCTGAACGATAGAGGAGGCCTGCACAATCGAGTAACCAAACGCATTCACCTTTTTCCCTTTTCCCTTGCGGAAACAGAAGCCTATTTTCTGGAACGGGAACTTGTTTTCGATCGTTATCAAATCCTGCTTCTTTACATGGCTATGGGAGGAATCCCCCATTATCTGGATCAGGTTGAAGGAGGCAAAAGCGCGATTCAAAATATTGACGACATTTGTTTTAGCCCTCAGGGTGCTTTGCGTTCGGAATTTGGCAATTTGTACAGTTCTCTTTTCGCTCATCCAGAAAAATATGAATTGGTGGTCAATATCCTTTCCTCGACCTGGAAAGGGATGAGCCGATCAGAAGTTTTGAGTGCGATGAATGTTAAAGATGGTGGCGGACTAAGCACCATTTTGCAAGAACTCGAACTATCAGGGTTTATCTCAGCTTATGTCCCTTTTGGTAAAAAGAAAAAGGACACCTTATATCGGCTTACAGATTATTATTCCTTGTTTTACTTAAAATTCATCCAGGATATCCCCAGCAACGAAGCCGGGCGTTGGGACACTTTAAGTCAAACTCAATCCTGGAAATCCTGGAGCGGCTATGCATTTGAAAACATTTGTCTTCAACACATTGACAAAATCAAACAGGCATTAGGAATTGCAGGGGTACACACCCGGCAATACAGCTTCTTTTCAAAAGGAACGGAGGAAAGTGACGGTGTTCAAATTGATCTCCTGATCGATCGCAATGACAATGCAATCACACTTTGTGAAATGAAATTCTACAATGATGATGTAGTATTAAATAAGGAGACGGGGGATAAACTACGTCGTCGTACCAGCCGTTTTCGCCAGGCTAGTAGTACCAAAAAGCAGGTTTTTTTGGTTTTGGTTACCACCTTTGGGTTGGTAAAAAACCAATACAGCATTGGCCTAATCGATCGGGTAATCACGATGGATGACTTGTTTTGATCTCAACAGTTCAATTTCTTTTACCTTTGCGCCCGAAATAAAAAACACATGCAACTCATCGATACCCACGCCCACCTTTATTCCGAAGAATTCAACGAAGATCGTGCGGAAATGATTCAACGTGCATTGGAGGCAGGCGTCACCCGGATGTATTTGCCCAATATCGACAGCACTTCGATTGAGGGCATGCTGGCCCTGGAAGCACAATATCCCGGACAATGCCTGGCCATGATGGGCCTACACCCTTGTTACGTAAAGGAAAATTACCAGGAAGAATTGGCATTGGTCAAATCCTGGTTGGAAAAACGCAGCTTTCCAGCCATTGGTGAAATTGGCATCGATTTGTACTGGGACAAAACCCACTTCAAAGAACAAGAGGAGGCCTTTTTGACCCAGGTAGAATGGGCCAAACAATACGATTTGCCCATCGTGATCCACTCCCGGGAGTCGATGGATTTGATTCTGGAATTGCTGCAACCGGTGCGTCATCCACGACTGCGGGGCATTTTTCACTGCTTTTCCGGCTCGGTACCACAAGCGGAAGCGGCCATCGAGATGGGCTTTTTGCTGGGTATCGGCGGAGTTTTGACTTTTAAAAAATCGGGCCTGGATGCGGTGTTGAGTGAAATAGCGCTGCAACACCTGGTTTTAGAGACCGACGCGCCCTACCTCGCTCCTACCCCCTTCCGCGGCAAACGCAACGAAAGCAGTTACGTGTTGAAGGTAGCAGAAAAACTGGCCGAGGTCAAAGGGGTGAGCGTGAACGAAGTAGCCGAGATCACGACCCAAAACGCTTTGCAGGTTTTTGGAACTTTGTAAAAAAATAGGTGTTTTTGTTGTCTGATAGCGCGGAAGACTGTAAATTTGCCGCACTTTAACATTAAGCACTATACAGAGAGGTGCTCGAGTGGTTTAAGAGGTACGCCTGGAAAGCGTATATACCGCAAGGTATCGAGAGTTCGAATCTCTTCCTCTCTGCAAGATCAAATCAAATGGCCTCGTAATTCAATGAATTGCGAGGCTTTTCTTTTTGAGCTACTTTTTGAGTTACTAGGTTGTTGTATTTCAAGTTTGAAAACCCCTAACGTCGCCATTTGGTCAACTCCGCACAATCCACCTCAGCAGGTAACCTGCTTTTCAAGATTTGAATTATCTTACCCACTATTCCGTTAATTTACCCTTCAAATTCATGCGTACAACTACTCTTTTTTTGATCCTTGCTGTATTGGCAATCCGATCTTTTGGGCAAAGTATACCCTCGCCCAAGGAGCACTTCGGATTCAACATCGGCGACAATTACCGGCTCGCCAATTACACCCAAACCGAAGCCTATTTCAAAAAGATTGCTGCCGCTTCCGACCGGGCGAAACTGGTGGACATCGGCAAAACCGAAGAAGGCCGCACCCAGTACATGATGATTGTCTCTTCGCCAGAGAACATCAAAAACCTGGATAAGTACAAAAGCATCGCTCAAAAGCTGGCCAGAGCAGAAAACCTGAGCCCTGCGGAGGCCCGGCGTTTGGCCGATGAAGGAAAAGCCGTAGTCTGGATTGACGGCGGTTTGCACGCCACCGAGACGGTCGGTACCCACCAATTGATCGAAAGCATTTGGCAAACCGTAAGCCGAAAAGACCCTGAAACCCTACGCCTGCTGGACAAGGTGATCATCCTTTTTGTACACGCCAACCCCGACGGACAGGAACTGGTGTCCAACTGGTACATGCGCGAACCGGATACGCTGAAAAGATCGCTGTCTCAATTGCCCAGATTGTATGAAAAATACATCGGGCACGACAACAACCGCGACTTTTTTATGAACAACATGAGCGAGTCTAAAAACATCAGCCGCCAGTTGTATGTCGAATGGCTCCCACAGATCTTGTACAATCACCACCAAACTGGCCCTCCAGGATCGGTGGTAGCAGGGCCGCCTTATCGCGATCCGTTCAATTATGTATATGATCCAATTGTAGTGACCAGTCTTGACGCCGTGGGCGCCGCGATGATCAATCGCCTGAATGCCGAAGGAAAGCCCGGTTACACCCAGCGCAACGGCTCAGTTTTTTCCACCTGGTGGAATGGGGGCTTGCGCACCACCGCTTATTTTCACAACATCGTGGGTATTTTGACCGAAATCATCGGTAGCCCCACTCCGGCCAGTGTGCCGTTGGTACCCGAGCGGCTTTTGCCGAACGCGGCCACCCCATTTCCGGTTACGCCGCAAAAATGGTTGTACCAGCAGTCCATCGATTACTCCGTGTCCCTGAATTACGCCGTATTGGATCACGCTGCGCGCAACAGCGAACATTTGTTGTACAACATTTACCTCATGGGGAAAAACTCCATTGAGAAGGGGAGCCGCAACAACTGGACACTTTCACCTAGCCTCATCGATTCGGTCAGCAGTGCCGCTAAAAAAGAACCTGCGCGTACCAACACCCCAAATGCGAACGCAGCAAATGAGGAGAACCCGTTTGGTGGTAGGCCAACTACCCCTGTCAAATACTATGATTTGGTGTTCAAAGACTCCACGCTGCGGGATGCCCGAGGCTATATCCTTCCCTCGGATCAACCCGATTTTGCTGTGGCCGTAAAATTCCTGAATGCCTTGATCGAATCTGGGATTAAAGTACACCGAGCCACCGCTGATTTTACGGTGCAAGGCAAAAAATACCCTGCTGGTTCTTATGTGGTTTTGACCAACCAGGCTTTTCGTCCACATGTGCTGGATATGTTTGAACCACAGGACCACCCCAATGACTTTTTGTATCCCGGTGGTCCTCCCGTTCGTCCTT
>JAAFHQ010000547.1 GCA_013298445.1 Chitinophagales bacterium
ATTCAGCACTTGGCAGGACATTCCAGGCATTGAATACGACTACCATATCGTACTCAGGAATAATGATCGGAAACTGGCCGCCGAAGCCATTTCCTCCCCAGGTAACCTCGGCGGGTTTGTTGCCATAGGAGCCCAGCCACCACTTGTAGCCGTAGCCACGATTGGGGCCAAATTGGATGTAAGGAGAAACCGACTGCTGAACCCAATCTGTGCTGATGATTTGCTGGCCTTCCCATTTTCCATTTTTCAAAAACAAGTAGAACAATTTGGCTACATCGCTTTTTTCCAGATAAACCCCACCTTCACTGTCCACCAGTCCGTAGGGGGAACGTTTCCAAAAATGATTTTTGATACCCAGCGGCTCAAACAGGTGTTTTGCTGCGTATTCTTCAATGTCCCGACCTGTGGCGACCCGGAAGATATGAGCCAGCAATACAGTGGCTCCACTGTTGTAATTGAACACTTTACCCGGCTCATCCGACATGGGAAAATCGATGGTGAATTTGACCCAATCAAAACTGGCTTCCATGTTGCTGCAGCTGTTGTTGGGATCGGAGTAGGGCAGGTTTTCGTGCCAATCAAAGCCGGCGGTCATGGTCAACAAATGCCGGATGGTCATTCTCCTTTTGCGGGCATCAATGTTTTTGACGGCAGTGGTGTCAAAAAAGCTCAAAACGGGCGTGTCCAGATTCGGGAATTCCTTGCGGGTCACTGCCACCCCAATGATCATCGAAGTGATGGTTTTGGAAACAGACTGTAAAGTGTGGAGTTTGCTGCCATGGTAAAAAGGGTGCCACCAGGCGGAGAAGTAGTTGTAAGGCCCGGTGGGATCGGTGGCATTTAAACCACTTTTTTCAATGGCTTCCTGCTTGTACAATTCGGCGTAATTGCGGCTGTACGACGCCTCGTAAGCGATCTGGCCGTGACGGATGATCAGCATGCCGTCGACATTGCCATATTTCCCAGCGGCAAAATCGTGGTCGAGGGCAGCAAGGGAGTCGGCGTTCAGGTTTAGCTTTTTAGGGCTGGTTTTGGTCCAGGCTTGGGTGGGCCATTTGTCCTGGGCATTGGCTGAAATGAGGCTGAGCAAGAGCAGAAGTGTGAGGGAGGGTTTCATGGTATTGAGTTTTGAGGCGTTTGTCTAGGCGAATTTCGCTGAGAAACACAAAGCGGCACAATTTTTAAGCACAAAGAACACTATGGAGGGCACAAAGGACGCAGAGACATGACGTTGACAAGCGGATGCCCCAAGATTTGGTTTCTCTTGTCCTCACTTTGGGCAGAATGCCTGTCAACGTCATGTCTTTGTGTCCTTTGTGCCCCTCTTTGTGTTCTTTGTGCTCCAAAAATGTCGCTTTGGTGATTCTCTAAAAATTCGGGATGATTCCTATTTGAAACAAGACCTTATTTGATTTTCTTCCCTGGCATCACTTGCCCACCCTGAAACAAGGTCATACTTTCTACTTTGCCTTCTTTGACCGAAAAAGTGACCTGCGCTTCTACGATCTTTAAAAAAAACTCGGTAGCTGATTTGGCAAACAACTCAAACTGCCCCTGGCCAGTAGCCTGCCCAAAAAGTTTGCTTCCTGTTCGCGTAATTGTGATGGTGAAATTGGGCGCCAATTCATATACACCCACGTAAGACTCCAAAACGGATTCTTCCACAGGGAATACTTTGACTCCTTCTCCCACGCCCATTTTGGCCAGCATGTCGGTAGCATTGGTATTACCGGGATTGAGTTCCAGGGATTTTTTGTAGTTTTCGATGGCTGCTTCCTTTTGGCCATCATTCATCAGGGCCTCGCCGTAGCTATCGTAAGCGTTGGCGGATTTTGGGTATTCGGTTACATTGATTTTGAACAGGGCAAGTGCCGCCTTGGTATTGCCCCCTTGCAAGTAGGTATAGCCCAGGGTGTTGATTTCATCCTCGTTGAATTCGTATTTGTTTACCTGATCCTTTTTCAACTCCTCATAAACCTTCCAAGCCGCATCGCCACCTTGTGCGTCTGCTGCTTTTTTGATGTCGATCAAAGCTGCTTTTTTGACCTCTATCAATTTGGCAGTCGAGTTAAGTAGGTGCATGCCCAGGTCATCAGCGCCCTTGCTGGAGTTGGTCAACACTACAACTCCTTGACCTGTCTCCTTGACAAAACCGACAAAAGTGCGGTAACCACCCGTGCCACCGTTGTGCCAGATCACATCACCCTCAGCGCCCTTGGAGATGTGCCAACCCAGGCCAACCCGCGTGCCGCCGCCTGGTTTGTCGTGCCGCGCCTGGTGGGCCAGTTGCATGGCGGGAAGCAACTTACTTTTTTTCAAACCCATATTGGCCTGGAGGTAAATCAACATATCGTGAACAGAACTGCGAATGGCTCCGGCTCCGGCGAGCGTGGGGATATCCCAGTTGGATACCTGTACGCCTTGACTGTAGCCCATGGCCAGATTTTGCTTCATCTTGTCGTCAAAGGTGATTTTGGTTTCTTTCATGTGCAGGGGCTTGGCAATTTTGCTGAGCATCAATGCCTCGTAGGAACTGCCTGCTTTGAGGGAAAGGATATGGCCCAAGAGGCCCTGCGCCAGGTTGGAATACTCGTATTGTGAACCAATGTCACGCGGCAGGGTATAGCCATTGATGAAGGTATACATCTGCTCCACCGTGTAATCTGCATAAGGGTTGGCAGGGTCTTTGGGGTTAAAATTGCTGGGCATACGCGCCAGGGCCGAGGTATGGTCATACAAGTGGCCCAAGGTAATTTGCTTGCCGTCTTTGGTAGGCAGTTTTACGGTGGAAGGCAGGTGCTTTTGAGCCGGATCGTCGGTTTTTACTTTTCCCTCCAGTACGGCCTGAGCCAGCAAGATGCCCGTAAAGGTTTTGGAGATGGAGCCGATTTCATAAATGGTATGTTCATTGACGGGCTGCCCTCCGGCAGTTTTGGTACCGAAGAGGTAATACTGCGGCCCGTCTTTGTCGATGATGCCGATGGCAATACTTGGGCTGTAACCGTTGGCGATTCGGGATTCGATGCTTTTGATGACTTCGGCGGGCAGGCTTTTCTGCGCAAAGCCGGAAAGAACGCACAAAGTGATGAAAATGGTAAGTAGGTGTTTCATGATTTTGGTTTTAAAGGATGATCAGGCTAAGTTAACTTGATAGTGGGTGCTGCGGCCTGCTTTTTGGACAAATACCCCCTTCCAGATGCTTAATCGGCTCAAAATGGGCTAAAAAATGAGCCGATTAATGTATCTAATCGGCTCATTTTTATGTTACTAACTCACATTACGCAAGTTTGATTCTGAAAAGGTGCAGCTAAAGTGTATAGCTTTATTCTATTTAACTTCAGTTTTTTAAACCGCAGAGTTTCGCAGAGTGCACGCAGAGTTTCGCAGAGTGCACGCAGAGTTTCACGGAGTTTTTAAGTTAGGCCATCTGAGATGGCAGAGAGTACTCAGAGGCGGCCCTGAACAGCAGTTGGTACGAAAAAATTAAATTTCAGTAAAAAAATGAGCCGATTAGATACATTAATCGGCTCATTTAAGTTTTACCAGCCCAAAACCAGCCAGCCCTTCTTCATTTACTCACCCTTTGCAGGTCCAAATCCTGAAAATCAAAACTAAAATCAATGTTAGGCGAAATGCCTTTCATCTTAATGGATTGGGCCTTTCCATTTTCATCCAGCGCGAACATTGCGAGTGCATCACAATTCATGTCCTGGTATTCCCATTTGATGGCAAAAGTGTTGGCATTGTAAAAAGCCATGGGGCCGTTTAACTTGGGCGAGCGGTGGCATTTGAACCACAGTTGCTGCCCCTTTTCAAACACTTCCACCTTGCCAAACCACTTATCCTGGTAAATCCCGATATAGTCTTCGTTTTTTACTTTGACATTTTTGGCAGACTCCACTTTTTCCCAAACCTTTTTGCTAACCTCATCCCCCGCACTGCGTTGCTGGGTCATTCTCTCGTTGATTTTATCCGTCCAGCCAAAATTGTCCAGTCCCAGGTAACTGTCCGCAATCGTATTGGATACGGCAGAAAAAAGGCCGCCGCCACCGTTCTCGGTATTGGTCAAGACCACAATACCCAGGTTCAAATCGGGGTACATCGTTACAATGGTAAGCATGCCGGGCAAACCACCCGTATGGGTCACCCGCATATTCCCACGTATATCACTCAAGCCCCAGCCCAGGCCGTAGCCATTGAAATGGGACTTGTAGCGGGGATCAGGATTGGTGGGTAAAACGGTGTGCAAGCGCCACATTTCGTTTTGATTCCGCAACGAGAAAAGGGTGGACTTCAAACCTTCGCCGTATTTGCCTTTATTCAGGTGCATGATCATCCAGGTAGACATATCCGCCACGTTGGACAAAACACCCCCGGCTGCCGAGTTGATTTGCTCGCCAAAGGGGGCGATGGCCTTGATGGTACCCGATTCGGAGGAATGTGGGGTGGCCAAATTGCTCTTGTCCTTCATCAAGTCGGGAGAGGCAAAGCTGTGGTTCATTTGCAGGGGCGTGATGATGCGCTTTTGTACAAAGTCCTCGTAGCTCATGCCGCTGACCCGGGCAATGACTTCCCCTGCCACGATGTACAGCAAATTGTCGTAATCGAATTGGGTGCGGAAGGCCGAAACGGGTTTGAAGTATTGAAAAGCAGCTAGGACATCCTTGATTTTAAAATCCGAACCATCCGGGAAAAAC
>JAAFHQ010000579.1 GCA_013298445.1 Chitinophagales bacterium
CACGATGTGTTTGTCTCGCCAGACGGGTTGTATTTCATGGACAATATTTCTACTCCCACGCAGCCTACCCGCACGGTATTGAAAAGCCACAGCACTCCCCCACTGAGCCTGGACTTGCTCAAAACAGATGCCAGTGGCCTGGATTCCATGAAATATCGTTTGCCAGAGCCTTTCACCGCCATCGGCAAGGATGGAAAAACCACCATTTACGGGGCCATTTGGAAACCGAGCAATTTTGATCCCAAAAAGAAATACCCGGTCATCGATCAAACCTATACCGGGCCGCATACCAATATGTACCCACGTAGTTACACCACGGCCTTATCGCGCAACAACCAACCTTTGGCGGAGTTGGGATTCATCGTCATTACGGTAGATGGTTTGGGTACAGCTGGGCGCTCTAAGGCTTTCCACAATGTGTCCTACAAAAACATGGGCAAAAACCTGGAGGATCACCGCCTGGCCATCCTGCAACTGGGGCGTAAAAATCCCTGGATGGATACAAGCCGGGTAGGTATTTTTGGGCATTCAGCGGGAGGATACGATGCGGGCCATGCAGTATTGGAATATCCGGATTTTTACAAAGTAGCTGTAGCCAGTTCTGCTGACCACGATTTCAGGATGGAAAAAGACTGGTGGCCGGAGATGTACATGGGCTGGCCGGTAGATTCAACCTACCATCAGGTGTCCAACATCACCATGGCCAAAAACCTGAAAGGGAAATTGCTGATCACCCACGGGGGCATCGACGAAAACGTGAACCCTTCGGCGACTTTCAAGCTAGCAGAAGCGCTCATCCGTGCCAACAAGGAATTCGACATGCTCATTTTGCCCAGCCAAAAACACGGTTACCAAGGCATTTACAACGATTATTTCACCAAAAAGCGCTGGAATTATTTTGTGGAGCACTTGTTAGGTGTTGAGCCGATTTGGGAGTTTGAGTTGAAGTAAAGGCTTGCCATTGGGCTGATTAAGGGCGCTTTAAAGCTTTTCCCAACTTAGCTAAAGCACTGTAATAAAAAAACACCTCCCCAGGCAAGCCGTATTTTTGGTTCAGCCCCAGCATGCCCTTCAACAGTTCAGGTTTGATCCGATAGCTATCCCCCAGGCCAATCAACACTCCGGCATAAAGGCGATCTTTTTTACCGCCAGCTTGTTGAATGGTTTCTTGCAGGATTTTTTCATACTCGTCCAAGTTGTTGAGGTAGAGTTGTACTACTACGTAATCCACGTAACCTTCGCGCAGCCAGCTTGGCCAATCCTGAAGGTATTCTTGAAGGGACCCGGGGTAGACGCTTGGTGCCATGCTCAGCAGCACATTGGGTTTGACAGCCTTGACTGACTGGTACAAGTCTTTGCCAAATTTGTTCAAACGTTTGGCTCGCCATTGAATCCAATTGCTATCCAGGTAATTGGTCGGTGGCGCAAGGCGACCGTGTTCTTTTTTGTATTCCGCAATGGTATAAGGATCATAACCCGCCAGGGAAGGCACTGCAGGCATTCGCTCGTCGCCCTGAATGCCATCAATGTCGTATCTTTTCACTACCTCCAGCACCAAACTTTTAAGGAAGTTTTGCACTAAGGGGTGAAAGGCGTTCATCCATTTGAAGCCATTTTTTTCGATTGCTTTCCCATCCGGGCCAATGGCAGCGTAATAGGGATATTTTTTGAGTAAATAAGCTCCCGAATCGCCATAGGCAGCAGCAAAACCATATTCAAACCAGGCATGAACCTTTATTTTCTCAGCATGAGCGGCATCAATCAACTCCTTCAAAGGATCACGTTTGCCAAACCGAGGGTCGATGGCTACGCCAAAACGTTCCATCATAATGGCACTGGGATAAAGGGTGCGCCCCCGATTCCAAGTTGAGACATAAATGTTGTTGATGCCCGCTTTTTTGCAATTTTCGATAGCCTTTTGAATGTTTGTTTTGGAATCCAAAACGCTGTCCTGAGCAGTCAGCCAAACGCCATGGATGGCCCCATAGGGTGCTTGTGCCTGCACCTCACAAATGAAAAAGCAACACAGTAGGAAGGTGAAATAACGCATAGCTTTTAAACAAATAACAAAAAGAAAATAGCGAATTGCCATTCGCAAATAACCCTGCAAATGTACTATCTTTTCCCTGGTCGTTTTTCATTGCTTTTCCTCGACTGAATTATTTTTACTTTTGAGCTTCGTTTAAAAATTAAAACATGGCCTGGACTTTTTTGGAAAAAACGGCTGAATACGGCACTCAATCGAAACAAAACACCCAAAGACGGAAAATAATCCATTTGCTTTTCCACCATAAGGAGTTGAGCATCCCCGCATTGTGTCAGTTTTTAAAACTCAGCGTACCCACTGGAACCAAATTGGTGAAGGAGTTCGAAACTCAGGGGATGTTGGTTGAGGCAGGCAAAAGAGAATCCAGTGGTGGCCGGCGGCCAGCTGCATATCGTTTGGGTCCCAATATGGGTTATGTCATTGGTATTGAATTGGTTTCGCACGCTTTTAAACTAGGCATTATCAACCTCCAGCGCGAGTTGGTGTACGAATACGAGTCCGAAACTTTTGACCTCAATGACAAAAATGCCGCTCTCGATTTTTTAAAAAACATCGTTCCACAAATTATAAACAGTCAAAATATTCCAGCTGAAAAAATCCTGGGAGTAGGCATTGGCATTGCCGGGCGAGTCAACCATAAAAAGGGCATCAGCTACTCCTACCTGAACCTGGAACAGCCTCTGGCCAATCATTTACAAACGGAATGGGGTTTTCCAGTTTTTATCGACAATGATACCCGCCTTTTGGCCTGGGGAGAAAATACTTTTGGCCTGGCCCAGGATAAAAAAAATGCCATCTGTGTCAATCTCAGTAGGGGTCTTGCG
Source organism: Chitinophagales bacterium (assembly GCA_013298445.1). GTDB lineage: Bacteria > Bacteroidota > Bacteroidia > Chitinophagales > Saprospiraceae > Haliscomenobacter. Next base: position 2,872 of record JAAFHQ010000579.1, read on the forward strand.
GTGAGTTTGATTTCCAATGGGCAGTTGCACAATGGGCATTCCGGTTTTGCTGGGGAGTTTGGGCATATTTTTGCAGCCGACAACAAACGATCATGTATTTGTGGGAAAAAAGGTTGTCTGGAAACCCTCGTTTCTGGCCTTGCCCTGGAATCGGACTACGCAGCTCAAACAGGAGAGCAGCTACCATACAAAAAAATCCTGAACCTGGTCGAACGTGGCGAACCCCAGGTTACTGAAACGCTGCACCAAATGGGGGAACGACTGGGGCGTGCGCTGGCTGGCTTGATTGACTTGCTCAATCCAGAGCTGATTGTATTGAGTGGAGGCTTTGTACCCGTATTCGAAACCATGCGGTACTCCATCATCAAGGGCATTAGTTTGTACAGTTTACCACAATTGGCTTCTGATTGTGAAATAAAGGTATCGACGCTTGGCGAAAACGCTGGAATCATGGGGGCTTACGCGATGGTTTTTGAACAGGCTTTGGCACCGGTTCTACAAGTCATTCCGATCATGCTTACTTTGCTCAATGTGCTCAGTACGGGAAGTGCCATTTTCCTTTCCTTTTTAGTGCTTACGGTACGCCGTGAGGTCAACATCATTGCCAACCGTTGGTTAGCGCTCTTTTTGTTGTTGCTGAGTTCAGCGCTTTTTGATGGAAACCTAAAAATTTTTGGCTTTGCTGAAGAGCCTTACTGGTTGATCTTCTTGCTTAACTTCAATTTTTTAGTGTTGGCCCCTACGCTGTACCTCTGTGTTCTGCGATTTGTGACCCCCAACCGAAACTTCAGGATAAAAGACCTTTGGCATTTTTCGCCAAGTATTCTTTTGATGACCCTGAACTTCCTAGTTTGGCTGTCTACTCCCGAGGTGGCTCAAGCTGAGCCAAGCACCACTCCTGTTGAATTGGATGTTGCCGATGCCATTGTGATCGCCTTAATTGTTTTGCAAATAGTAGGTTATTTGTGTTTTTCTTTCAGGGTTCTCCTCAGACACCAGCGAAACATTGAAAATTTCACCGCAACCCCCGAAGAATTTCAACTCAAATGGTTGTTTTATTTTTTATGTGGCGTAGGTTTAATGGTGTTAACCTGGTTGCTAGAAGTCCTCTTCTTACCCATCGAACAAACGGAAAGTAAGTACTCATTCGTTTATTTTATCGCCATCTACGCTTTAGGGTATTTTTCTTTGCAACAAAAAGAAATATTCCCTTTTTCACCAGAACAAGCCGCAGAGGCCGAGCAAATTTTAGAAGAACAGGACGAGTCAATGTCCTCACGGCGTCAGCGCATTCCAGAAGATCAATTTGATCAGCTGAAAGCCTTGCTCCTGGAAAGTATGGAAAAAGATAAACCCTACCTCAACCCCGAAATTGGTCTTGCCGGTTTAGCCAAACACCAGGACTTGAGTTTACATGAACTCTCGGAGTTGATTAACCTGGGCTTTGGTGAAAATTTTGCCCAATTTATCAATCGTTACCGCGTTGAGGAAAGCAAAAAATTACTCATTTCGAAAAAGCATAGCCACCTCACCATGGTTGGGATCGCTTTTGAAGCTGGTTTCAATTCCAAAACCGCCTTCAATACCGCCTTCAAAAAAAACGTAGGCATTTCGCCTACGGAGTTTCAAAAACAGGAAAGGTCAAACCCTGAAT
>JAAFHQ010000055.1 GCA_013298445.1 Chitinophagales bacterium
CAAATTGACGCCTACTTACCTTATCTAAAAGGCAAAAAAGTAGGCATGTTGGTGAATCAAACTTCGATTATTGGAAAAAAACTGAGTGTGGACACCTTGCAAGCACTTGGTGTAGACATCAAACTCATCTTCGGTCCCGAACACGGTTTCCGCAACAACGCCAGCAATGGTGACCACGTAGCCGATGAAGTGGATCCCAAAACGGGCATCAAAATCGTTTCATTGTACGGTAAAAAAAGCCGCCCTACCCCGGAGGAAATGGCCCAAATCGACGTGCTCATTTTTGACATTCAGGATGTAGGTTGCCGTTTTTATACCTACATCAACACCCTGCGCGACGCCATGCGTTCTTGTGCTGAAGCGGACAAAGAACTGGTGATTCTAGATCGGCCTAATCCCAACGATTTTGTGGACGGGCCCATTCTGGACATGGCCCTGGAGTCGGGCATTGGCCGTTTTCCGATCCCCATCACCCACGGGATGACCATTGGCGAATTCGCCCAAATGATCAACGGTGAAGGCTGGATTGCCAACAAACAGCAGTGCAAACTCAAAATCATTCCACTCAAAAATTATACCCACGGCATGGATTACACTTTGCCAGTGGCTCCTTCGCCCAACTTGAATACCCAGCAGTCGATCCTGCTGTACCCTTCACTTTGTTTGTTTGAAGGTACTATTTTGAGCCAGGGTCGGGGTACTTATATGCCTTTTACAGTGTTGGGGGCTCCAGCACTGAAGGGCAAGTTCGATTTTTCATTCACTCCGGTGAGCCTCAAAGGCATGTCCGAAACGCCGCTGCATCAGGATCAGGCTTGCTACGGCCTCGACTTACGGGAACAAAAAATGGATTCCTTCCGCAAAAAAGGCCGCATCAACATCCGCTGGATGATCGACCTTTACAAGGCCTATCCAATCAAGGAAAAATTCTTCGACCGCAGTCAAAGCCGCCAAATGGGCAACATCGATTTCCTGGCGGGCACCAAAAAGTTTAAAGAGCAGATCATCGCGGGAAAAAAGGAAAAGGAAATCCGCAAGAGCTGGGAGCCAGGGCTGTCGAAGTACAAGGAAATGCGGAAGAAGTATTTGTTGTATGAGGAGGAATGAGGAATGACGAGTTTTTCGAATGACGAATGACGAATTTGGGGCAGCCCAGCATTCGTCACTCGTCATTCGAAAAATTCGTCACTATTCACTCCCCTCCCACCCTTTTCATCAACTCCATCCGCCCATTCACCCCACATTTTCCAAAAATATTCTTCACGTGTGTACCAATCGTATTCACGCTCAAAAAATGCTTTTCTGCAATTTGCCGATTGGTCATGCAGGCCAGCAGGTCGGCCAATACTTCCATTTCTTTGGTGCTTAGTGGGTCGCTGAGCTGGGCATTGAACCGTTGCAGGTCGCTGCTGGTGCTCGGATTCAGGCGGCTGTAGGTATGCAGGGCGATTTCGAGCGTACGGAAAAGTTCGTCTTCTTCAAAGGGTTTGACCAGATAGGCCATCGGGTACGTTTGTTTGGCGCGATCCAGGGTGGCACGGTCGCTGAAGGACGTTAGGTAAATAAAGGGCAGGTGGTATTTATCGTGGATGACTTGCCCAATCGAAATGCCATCGGCCAGGCCGCTGCCCAGGTGCACATCCAGAATGACCAGATCGGCCTGGCGTTGGGCCAGTTTGTCCAGAGCCATGGTGGGGTTGTAGGCAATTCCACACACGGAATAATCCAAGTTGTTGAGCGCAGCTTCCAGGTCGTGCGCAATCATTGGTTCATCTTCGACAATCAGAACAGAAAACTTACTCATGCCGCTAAAGTAGCATTATTGATTGGAAAAATCAGACTGGCCCTGGCCCCACCTTCTGCATTGTTCAATTGTAGTGAGCCCCCCAATTTTTGGGTGAAAGCGTGAATCAAGGAAAAGCCGATGGAACGTGAAGTATCCGGCGCAAAGTTAATCGGAAAACCAATGCCATTGTCTTCCACTTTTAATTCCACCTGGTCGGCATCCGCAGAAAGGGATATTCGCACCTCCCCGGTCTGTTCATTCGGGAAGGCGTATTTCAGGGTATTGCTGATCAGTTCGTTAAGGATTAGCCCCAGGGCAATCATGATGTCGACGTTGAACTTCAGGGGTTGAATTTGGGACACCAGTTGTACCCGCTGCTGGTCAATGTTGTAGGTATGGAAGAGGTTTTCGGCCAATTTATGGAAGTAGTCGGCGGTGGCAACGTTGCTGAAGTCGTTGTTTTGATACAAGGTTTGGTGGATCAGGGCCATGGAGCGTACCCGATCCCGACCATCGCGCATCACTTTGAGGGCCACGGGGTCTTGTACCCCCTTGGATTGCAAATTGAGCAAAGAAGAAATGACCTGCATGTTATTTTTCACCCGGTGGTGGATTTCTTTGAGCAGCAGTTCCTTTTCTTGCAAAGAAGTTTCAATTTGTTGTTTTTCCAAGGCCAACTGCGCCGCTTGCTCGCGTTTGTGCCGGTAAAACCAGATGGAGGCTAGGGTGAGTACCAACAAGATTCCTACTAGTATTGCCGCCCGGATTTGAGTCCGTTGTAAACGTTTGGTTTTGTCATTGTTTGAAGCTGCCAAATGCTGAACAGATTGCTCCTCTTTTTCTATTTCTGTATTGCTGAGCAAGCTGGCTTGTTGAAGAGGGTCTGCTTTTTCTTTTAAATCATTGACTTTATCCTGGTAATCCAGGGCTTTCTCCAGGTTATTGCTTTTCCGCGCATTGGCTGCCAGGGTTTCATATAACTTGATTTGGTAATTGAGGTTGGCTGATTTTTTGGCCCAGATCAGGTTTTCCATCAACAATTCGTCTGAGGCGCTGATGGCGTCTTGTTCACTCAGAATGGCAGCCTCCATCAGCTCGCTTTGCATTTCGTTGTAACGTTTAAAAACTTTAACATTCAATAATTTAGACGCTCGAATGAGTTTCAGGGCCTTTTCATCTTCTCCTAACTCATGATGGGCTTCTGCCAAAGCTTTCAGGCTACGCGCCTGCATCAAATGGTGCTTTTCGGGTTTCGGCAGTTTTTTAAAGGCTTTAAGGGCTTTTTCCAACATAGGCACTGCATCCGCCTCTTTTTTCTCAGCCATTAAGGTTAAGCCTTCGTAATACAAAATCATGGCCTTAAAAAAGGGTCGACTACTTTCTTTCGCTGACACTCTCGCCAAATCAAGGTATTTTCTAGCCCTTTTGGGATTGTGATTATCCAAAAAAACATGCGCAATGTTGAGGTAAACATTGGTTTCTTTGCCCTCACCAGGAAATTGTGCCAATAAGTCCAAACTTTTCCGAAAGAAATACAATGCAGAGTCCGGTCGGCCCCAATTGTTCCAGCCTAAACCCGCCAATTGATTGAGTTTGTATTGCAAAACAGGGAAATTGTGGCCTTTGGCAAAACCTTGCCCCAAACGCAGGTAGCGACGAATGCTATCTGGTTCAACGGTTCGGGAATAAATTTGGATCATCTGCAAACAGGTTTCCACCTTGGCTTTAGGTATGCCCCCCACCAAACACCAATTGGCAAAACTGCGGTAATGCTGCATGGCCTGAGGGTATTCCCTTTTGGCCATGTATACCCTGGAGATTCCCTCCTCAGTATTTGCAGCAAGGCGCTCATTGCCTACTCGCCGCCCTATGGCGAGTGCCTCTTGTAAAACCAGTAAGGCGCTATCCAAAAGTTGTCGCTCAAAGTAAATTTTGCCTAAAACCAGCAGTGAACCTGCATACTTGCCCCATTTTTCTTCCACTTTGAACTGTGCTTTCGCCTGATTCAACATCGCTATTGCAACATGTGGGCTTCCCGCGTTCAAACTGTCCATTGCTGAGGCAAAAACGGGGTCTTGATTCAGCAAAACATCCAACCTGGATTGAGCTGGCAACCAGGTCAATCCAAAGCAGCAGATCAAAAAAAAGAAGTATTTAGCCATGTTGTCAACAATGAGAAAAACTTTAACAAAAATAAATGATCCATTCGTGTATCAAAAATCTAAGTTTTACGTATATGAAACCAGATGTAATTTTTGGTGCTACAAGTTCATTTCCAGTTCACATCAAAAAAATCATCACAAAACACCATTTCCGTTTGCGCCCTAAAAACTACCGTTAAATAATGGCAACTCATCAAAATATTGCTTTTCATGGAGTTGAATGCTAGGTTTTTTGTAAAACTTTACCTACTTTTGACAATTGTTTTTTCATTCCCCTCTAGGCAACTGTACTTATTTATCGTTCAAGCTAATACAAATCGTATCTGTTCAGGGTTATTTGTTCCCGAAACCTAAATTTTTTAACACTGTAATCGAACCTTGAATCATTACCCCCCATGAACAGGGAAGGCAAAGCGACAACTATGAGAAAATTGCTCGTAGCCGGCATCGCAATAGTATACGTTGTACTTTATTCCCAAGTTGCGTCGGCTCAAAACAAGTACCAAGGCTTAGGGGGCTTAAACCGCCCTTTCCATGCCGCTTTTTATCAAGCGCTTAAGTGGCGCAGTATCGGCCCTTACCAGGGTGGGCGCAGTGTTGTTGCTGTAGGGCTTCCTAACAATCCAATGGTCTATTATTTTGGCTCCACTGGTGGTGGTCTTTGGAAAACCGAAGACGCAGGCTGGAGCTGGTTCAATATATCGGATGGTTTTTTCCAAAGTGGTTCAGTAGGTGCCATAGCCATTGCCCCTTCCGACCCCAATGTATTGTACGTCGGCATGGGTGAACACGCGGTAAGAGGTGTGATGACGTCCACTGGTGATGGGGTTTACAAGTCTGTTGATGGTGGAAAAACCTGGGAACATACCGGCCTGGTACAATCTGAACACATTGCCGACATTTGTATCCATCCAACTAATCCAGATTTGGTGTACATAGCCGTCCAGGGTGCCTTGTACAAAGACAGCAAAGAAAGAGGTGTATACCAATCATCGGATGGAGGAAAAACCTGGAGAAACATTTTATCCGTCAACGCCAGTACTGGCGCGGCCGATCTGGTTATCGATCCCCAAAACCCACGTGTTTTGTATGCTTCGATGTGGGACCACCAACGCAGCCCCTGGTACATACGCAGTGGGGGTACGGGCTCGGGACTATATAAATCAACTGATGCTGGTGAAAGTTGGACAAAGCTGGAAAAAGGTTTGCCTGATAATTTGGGCAAAATTGGAATTTGTGTTGCCCCAAGCAATTCAGATCGGTTGTATGCAGTGGTTGAAGCCGACAATGGAGGGATTTTTCGCTCCGAAGATGGCGGTAACTCCTGGCAGCAGACCAGCAACGACCGTCAAACTTATGCCAGAGCCTGGTATTTCAACAAGGTAGTAGCCGACCCTAAAAATCAAGACATTCTTTACGTGCTCAATATTCCTTTGCTCAAGTCGATGGACGGGGGCAAAACCTTTACAAGCCTGCCAAGCCCCCACGCCGATCAACACGATTTATGGATTAATCCCAGCAATCCCCAAGCCATGATCCTTGCCAACGATGGTGGAGCTTCTATTTCCTTCAATGGCGGCAAATCCTGGACCTCCCAAAACAATCAGGCTACTGGTCAGTTCTACCGGGTAACCTGCGACAATGGTTTTCCATACCATATCTATACAGCCCAACAGGATTATGGAGCTATGGGTATTCCGAGCCGGGTGAGTGGCTCGGAAGTATTGGGCAACAATTGGTACCAGGTAGCAGGAGGTGAAAGTGCGTTTTTGGCCCTTGACCCCAATCATCCTGAATGGATTTACGGCACCAATTACCAGGGTAACGTTAGTGCCTGGCATCGCGCCACTGAAACCAGCAAAGACATCATGGCTTACCCCGAAATCGCTCTGGCTACCCGCCCCCGCGATTTGAAATACCGATTCAATTGGAATGCGCCATTGGTAGTTTCTCCGCAAAACCCCAAGGTCCTGTATCACGGGGCGCAGTTGCTATTAAGAACCGAAAATGGAGGCATCAGCTGGACTGAAATTAGCCCCGATCTCACCCGCAACGATACCACCCACCAGACCGAAGGCGGTGGCCCCTTTTTGAACGAAGGTGCTGGTGCCGAAAATTACAATACCATCAGTTACATTGCCCCCTCACCACATAAAGAGGGCGTAATTTGGGTGGGCACCGACGATGGTCGGGTGCATTTCACGCGCAATGATGGCAAATCCTGGGAAGACCGCACCCCCAAAAATTTGCCCGAGGGCTTGATCAATTCCATCGAAGTATCGCCTAATGACCCCAATACCGTGTACATTGTAGCTTGCCGTTACCGTTTTGGCGACCGCAAACCCTATGTTTTCCGCAGTACCGACAATGGGCGCAATTGGACACAAATCACTTCGGGTTTTGGCATCAATGACTTTGTGCGGGTTGTACGTGAAGACCCCCAACAAAAAGATTTGTTGTACGCAGGTACCGAGTCGGGTTTTTTCATCTCTATCAATGGCGGAGAACATTGGCATCCATTCCAGCTCAACATGCCGGTTTGTGCCATTACCGACCTCCAGATTCACGACAACGATTTGATTGCTTCTACGGCTGGACGCGGAATATGGGTGCTCGACGATTTGGCTTGTTTTCACTACAACCAAACCATCATGGGCAAAACGGGCATTGCCCTTTGCCCGCCTAAAACTGCATATCGATTTGCGGGGGAGCAACAAGATGACCCCACCCTGGCTTCCAGTGTAGGCAACTCCGCGGAGGGCATGACCATCAGTTTTATTTTACCTGAAGAAATCGACAGCCTGAGTCTGGAAATCCGCAATGCCCAGGGGAAGGTGATGCGCAAATACACCAGTTGGGTAGATGTAATCCACGAACAAACCAATGTAGCACTGGGACAACCCAATTTACCCCACCAAAAAGGGCTGAATCGACTGGTTTGGGATTTGCGGCGCAATATGTTGCCCGGTATTCCCGAACTTTTCATTATGGGCGACCTCCGAGGCAGTATGGTTCCTCCAGGTGAATACTCGATCGTATTGTACGGCGCCAAAGATACCGTCATAGCCAAGGCGATGGTGATGGCCAATCCCAAAATTGTAGGCACAGCTGAAGATTACGCCCTCCAAAGCCTGAAACTGGAGGAAATAGAAAACATCATCCGGGAAATGCACCGCACCATCAGCAACCGCAGGGAATGGCGCAATTGGTTGAGTGGCCTACTGGAGTTGTACGAAAATTCCAGCGAGCACAGCGAAATGGTTGGCACAGCCCGCGACATCATCGCCAAAATCAACGACTGGGAACAAGGGCTTACCCAACCTGCGCACCAAGGCACCCAGGATGCAATTGTGTACAAACATGGCCTGCATGCCGAACTGCTGGACCTTAAAATGCGCGCCGATGCGCTCGATCCACGCCTAACCCAAGGTGTAACCAACCGTTTTAACGACATCCGCAAAATCTGGAACCGCAAAAAGCCCGCCAACGAGGCCATCAATCAGGCTATGCTGAGCTTTATGAGCAGTTTTAAGGAGAAGGACATGGCACCGTTTTTTGCCCCGCCTACCAATACATACTAGGTGTGGGTGTGGAAGTGTAGGTGTGATTGTGTGCAAGAAGTGCGGGTGGGATGGTGTGAGTTTACGAAGCTTTTTTTACCTTCGCAGCGCATAATAAAACATTGAAAAATGGAAGAAGCTACAAATACCTCCACAACCAAAGATTGGTTGCTCTTTTTGATCTCTTTGGTAGCAATGATCATCCTCTTTGCCGTTGCCGACGAGTGGTTCTGGCTGGCACTGCCTTTTGTACTGACCTTTTTTGTACGGGCGATAAAGATGATGTAATCCGAGGATGTAGAGACGCAAGATCTTGCGTCTCTGCATCAAACAAATAGACGCAAGATCTTGCGTCTCTAGACGCAAGATCTTGCGTCTCTGCATCAAACAAATAGACGCAAGATCTTGCGTCTCTACTCATAACTATTCGTACTCTCCTCCAACAAGGTCTCAATCTCTTGCATCTCAGCTTCGCTGAAATACCGCCACTTCCCCGGGGCCAGGTCATCCAATTTGATTGACATAATCCGGGTGCGCTTCAGCTTGACTACATCGTAGCCCAGGTATTCGCACATGCGCCGGATTTGGCGGTTCAAACCTTGGGTCAGGATAATTCTAAAAATGGACCGGCCTTTTTTCTCCACCATACATTTTTTGGTGGTAGTGCCCAGAATGGGGATGCCATTGCTCATTCTCTTTACAAAATCAGGTGCCAGCTCTTTGTCCACCACTACAATGTATTCCTTTTCATGGCCATTGCGAGAACGCAGGATTTTGTTGACGATATCGCCATCATTGGTCAAAAAGATCAGGCCTTCGGAGTCTTTATCAAGCCGTCCGATTGGAAAAATTCGTTGTGGGTGGTTGATGTAGCTGATGACATTGGTCTTGTCGCGCAAGTCGGTCGTACAAGTGAGGCCACGTGGCTTGTGGAAAGCGATGTAGATGCGTTTGGGATTTTTGCGGAGTGGTTTTCCATCGAGTAAAACTTCGTCACCCTCCTCTACCCGATTGCCTTTGACGGCCACCACCCCATTGAGCAGTACCCTTCCGGTTTCTATAAATTTGTCTGCTTCCCGGCGTGAGCAGATTCCAGTATCCGAGATGTATTTGTTTAAACTGATGGAATCCATACTATACAAAAACTTGGCCTGTGTTTGAATTGGTGTGCAAAACTAGCACAAATTCAAACACAGGCCAAATACTAAAACTAACCTTTATTTTTTCACTTTAATCATACAGCCCACCGCTTTGGTCAAATTCGGTTCAGGTTCAAGCCCTTTTTCCACAGCGGCAATGGCTTCTTCCACGTAACGGCGAGTGACCAGGGTTTCGTCTTCGCTGTTGTCGTCTACACCACCGATGTAGCGTACCTTGCGGTCTTTGTCCAGCAAAAAGACGTGGGGTGTACGTACAGCACCATAAGCAGGGAATACTTTTTGGCCATCGTCCAGGAGGTATTCAAATGGATACTTTTTCTCCTTGGCGCGTTCCACCATTTTGTCAAAACCATCACCCGGTTGTACGTTGGGGTCGTTTGGCATGATGGCCACTACAGGCCAACCCATTGGTGCCATTTTATTGTGTAGATCGATGATACGTTGCTCATAAGCCTGTGCGTAAGGGCAAGTATTACAGGTAAATACTACAATGTACCCTTTGACACTTTTGTAGTCTTTCAGGGTAACCAGCTTACCGGAAGTGCTTTTTAACTGAAAATCGGGGGCAATGTCCCCTACTTTCAGTCCGGGATTAGTTGGGCCAAATGGAAAAATGGTCAGGAGGAAAAAAACACTGGCAAAAAAGCCCATTCCAAAACCTGTTTTTGTTTTCATCACAGTCGAATTTCATATTTTGAGTACATCTAAACTAGCATTATGACGTAGGAATTAGTTTTTAGGGTCAAAAAAATGAAGTACAAACTGCTGTAAATCCTCAAAATTTTCAAATTCCCCCTCTTTAAACTGCCTTTGACTTCCTCGATACACCAGCGTAGCGGGTACAGCCCCGCTCCAATTGGGATCAACTTTATCGATCCACAGTTGCTGTCTACTGTCTACTAACGCTGCGACGGAAGCAGAAAATTGTCTTTGTGCCAAAAAAGGTTTCAGTTTGGTTTCCAAATCCTTACGAAAATCCAAACTAACCAAAACGACCTTTATTTTTTGCGCAGCCATTGCCTGATGTAGCTTTTCAAAATAGGGCAATTCTTTCACGCAGGGGGCGCACCAGGTGGCCCAAAAATTGATCACGTAGGTTGTATCGTTCTGGGTTTGTGCCAGGAGTGGCGCAAAGTCGTCAAACGATTCGTAAATCTTTTGGGCCTTACCAATGCTTAGTGCCAGCATGAGCGCAGCCAGCAATGTTAGTTTTCTCATGAGTTTCAATTAGGGCATGCCTGCTTTGTAAATTTCGGCATTTCCACTCAAAGTATATTGACTTCCGGCAGGAAAAAACAAACTTTGTCCTTTGTCAATTTGTAAATTGTCATTGACTAGCACTTCTCCTGCCAATACCAGCAGTATTTCCGGGCCAAGCGTAGAATCTTGGGTATGTTTTTTGCCTGTACTCAATCGAATCAAGCTCAATTCAAAGTCTGGCGCAGGTGTTTTAAACTGAATTAAGGTATCACTGATCGCCTCTCCAGCAAAGACTTTAGGCTCAATCGGCTCAAAAGAAAGGTGTTGAATTAAAGTATCAGCATCCACATATTTATCGGTGAGGCCGCCACGAAAAACATTGTCAGAATTGGCCATCAATTCTACGTTGACTCCTTCCAGGTAGGCGTGCAACACTCCGGCATCCTGAAAAATCCCCTGCCCGGGCTGCACATTGACCACATTCATCAGATAAATTGAAATGACCCCACGGTCGTAGCGACCACCAGGAATCCTGAAATCACGCAAAGCCCTTGCCGCCCAATAATCCGCTGATGCCTTGGGCAATTGATCAGCAGCCAGCAAAGGCAGGAGCCGCTCTGCCAATGGTTCCAACAAGTCATCAATCTCCGCTTGGGGCATCCCCATCACCAGAGCATACAAGGGTTGAATGGATTGACCGTCAAAATAAACCAACAAACTTTGCAACTCCGGGGTTTGCTGGAGGTTTTGGTGAATCTTGTCCAAAGCCGCAAAGCCGTGCAACAACCAAAAATCCGTTAAAGCCGTCATCATTTCGGGCTTGTGGTTGTCGTCTTTAAAATTGCGGTTGAAAGCATTGAGTGGAATGCCCGCTGCATTTTCTGCCGCAAAACCACGCTCAGCCTCGGCTTTATTGGGGTGAGCCTGGATGGAGAGCATTTTGTCTACATCCAGGATTTTTAACAAATAGGGAATTTGGTTGGCAAAACGTTGTGCAGTAGCCAGGCCCAATACCTCGACCGGGTTTTGTTCAATCAATTGTTGCAAAGACTGGGCTGCTTCGCCACTTCGTTGCACCTGAGCCATACCCCGCGGATGTGCTCCCAGCCACAATTCGGCACAGGGTTCTGCTGCGGGATTGGCTTGGTTCAACAATTCGGGAATGTAATGTAAGCCACCCCAGGCATAGTGTTGCACTACTCCTTCCAGCAAATAAGGGACAGTAGGATTCATAGTCGGGTTATTTTTTAGTCACCAAAAAATAAACGGCAGTAGACAAAAAGTCTCGCACATAGGGCAGATTGCTCAAGATGGCATTTTGAGTACGCGGCGCCCAGCCAAATTTGAATTGATAAATTGGATTGATCAAAAAAATCTTGCGCTGAAGTACGCTATAGTTTCTTTTGTGTAAAATCCGTTCAAAACGTTCAATAGAAATTCCAGTGTCTTTAATTTCCTGCAATTCCTGAATCGTTTGTGCCGATTCACCGCCCCAACGCAAAACCTGATGGTAGAGTGGCGTAGGTAAAAGATGGTAGTAAGGCAATTTAGACAACCACTTGTTGCGGCAAATTTGCTGGTGCCCGCCAAAGGGCATGTACCAGGGCGGAAAAGCAAAAAACACGACCCCTCCTGGAGCTAAAAAAGCTTGCAAAAAGTGCATGAAGCGATCCTGATCCGGGATGTGCTCAATCACATCTTTGAGGATGATCAAATCAAAACGAAAATCCAGCTCTTTTTCCGGGTCAATGTCGTAAATGTTGCGGGCAATGAGTTGGAGTTGCCCGCTAGCAACGGGTTCTGGCATAAAGGACACGGCCGTTTCTATGCGGCTTTCGTGCAATTCAATGCCTACGCAAGAGCAGTTTTCTTCTAAAAAAGCCTTGAGTACACCCGCTTCTCCACACCCAATTTCCAACACCTTTGAACCCCCAGGTAAAGGGTGATGCTGGCGTACATAAGGCAAAATGTATTCCTTTGCGGTACGGTATTGGTAGTCAAAATACGTGCGTTTGTCCTGATGAAATTCAAACATAATGGTAGTCAGCTTTGAGGCAGTAAAGCTACTGAAACGCTATGGCAACGCATTTATTTCTAAATTATTTTTCCAAAAATTTGCATCTCTGTTATATGTTTTGTTTTTTTGTTTTTTTAAACAGCGTTCTAGTAAATAAAGGGGAACGGTTGTCAGGAGCAAGCCCGGAAAAGGTGCTCAGGCCTGACAACTTTTTTTTTTCTTAAATCCTACCTATCTTTGCCGCCCAGGCATGAAAGAACCATTTCTTTGATGCTCTAAATGTGCACCCTTGGCAAGAATAATGGCAATCGATTACGGGACAAAACGTACAGGCATCGCGGTAAGTGATCCACTTCAAATCATTGCAACGGGTTTGGATACGGTCCCTACTGCAAAATTGCTGGATTTTCTGCGCCAATACTGTCAAGAGGAAGAAGTGGAATCATTTGTGGTGGGCGAACCCAAAAATCTGGATGACAGTCCCGCCCAAATTCATCATTTGGTGATGGGCTTTGTAAAACAGTTGGGCAACCTTTTTCCTGAAAAAACGGTTATTCTGCGAGATGAGCGTTTTACGTCCAAAGATGCAAGCCGTTCCATCCTTCAGAGTGTGCCGGGCCGCCAAAAACGGCGCGATAAGGGCCTGATCGATAAAGTCAGCGCCATCATTATTTTGCAGGAATACCTTGAAAAATACAAATATTCATAATACCATGTTGTTACCCATTTATGCCTACGGGCATCCTGTTTTGCGCAAAAAAGCCGAAGAGATCGCAGCAGACTCCCCAGAGTTGAGCCAATTTATTGCAAACATGTGGGAAACCATGTACCACGCCGAAGGTGTGGGCCTGGCCGCTCCCCAGGTTGGCCGTGCCATTCGCCTTTTTGTTATCGACACCGTCCAGTTGGAAGAAAAAGGCAAAGATGTAGTCGGTTTTAAAAAGGTGTTTATCAATGCACAAAAGGTGGAAGAAAAAGGGAAAATTTGGGCTTATGAAGAAGGTTGCCTCAGCATTCCTGACATCCGGGGGGATGTTGATCGCCTGGACACACTTACGCTACGTTATATGGACGAAAATTTTGTAGAACACACCGAAACGTTCAACGGCATCAATGCCCGCGTCATTCAGCACGAATACGACCACACCGAAGGTATCCTGTTCCTGGAGTACCTGAAACCTGTGAAAAAAGCGATGATCCGTGGTCGTCTGGAAAACATCCGCAAAGGCAAAGTAAAGGTGGATTACAAGATGAAGTTCGCATAAGAGGTGATAAAAAACAAGTGTTCATTGTAATCTCTTCTTGTTATTTACTCACATTACGCAGTGCTGTTCATAGGTTTCTGATGAAAGTAAAGATGACCATCACTGATACGTCCTGCGATTTTAATTTAACCATAGTTTTTAACCGCAGAGTTTCACAGAGTTGACGCGGAGTTTCGCGGAGTTTTTTAGTTTTAAAGAGTTTGCCACCTGCGGTGGCTAGAGTTTGTACTCCTGGAGAATCTTGCTTAAGATCAAGCAAATGGACTTGATAAAAGGTAAAGACCGAAACTTCAGCAAAAGCGACCTCCGTGGCCTCTCCGCACCGCAGGTGCCCTAAAAAACTCCGCGAAACTCCGCGGCTACTCTGTGGAACTCTGCGGTAAAAAATGCGTAACGTGAGTTATTTATTCTTCTCCGCGATTTTTTCCAACTCCGCCTCAATAAATTCCTTCGACAACCACTTTCCCCTCAACATGACTCCAACTTGTTTGGAGGTGTTACTTACATTCTCCAGTGGATTGGCTTCCAATAAAATAAAATCAGCAGAAGCCCCAGGGACGATGGTTCCAAACGCTCCACTGCGCCCAAAAAAACGAGCCGGGTTGGCCGTTCCGCTCCGCAAAATGACATAAGGCGGCAAATTGGCATCAGCCAAACTTTTCATTTCGTGCCGCAAAGAAAAGCCGGGTACATTGAACACCTGGGGCGCATCCGATCCCAGCAACAGGTCCACATCGGCTTTGTACAAACTTTGCAGGATTTTGTGGCGGAATAAAATGAACCGCTGCCACAAGACTTCGCTGTAATTTGCTCCGGTCAGGTTGCTTTTGTTTTGCCGCCATTGGTACAAAGTTTTGGAGGGCATGTATTGCATCTCGGGCTCATTGGCCAGAACATTGGCATCAGTTG